>NZ_JANOCG010000022.1:0-4380 GCF_031412075.1 Rhizobacter sp. | reverse complement strand
GGAGAACTTTCATGGGTGGGCAGGTCGTGATGGCGGAATCAGCCGGCTATTGGACACCAGGAACCCGCGTGCACTCACCACCCCAGACCGAGTTTCAGGGGAATCAGCACCGCCATGCCGGTGACGATGGTGCCGAGGATGCCCCGGCGCCAGAAGTAGTAAGCCGTGGCTGCGGCCGCTGCGTACAAGCGCGCGTCTTTCCAGGTCTCGATGAGCTGGCCCTGAGACATGACCACCTCGGGCACCACCACGGCGGCCAGCGCGGCCAGTGGCGCATAACGCAGCCCACGCTTCACCCAGTCGGGCATCGCGAGCTCCTTCTCCGAGATGAGGAAGAAGCCGCGGGTCACCACCGTGATGATGGTGAGGCCGATGATGGTGATGAGGGCATAGCTGTCGTTCATGTCGCCGCCTCGGACACCGGCTTGGCGCCACGGGCCTTGAACCGGCCCAGCGCCTGGCGCACGCGGCGGCCGGCATCGCCGCCGCCATCGATCATCAGACCCACACACACCGCTGCCGCAATGGCGACGACGATGTGCAGGCGGAACGGCAACGCAAAGGCGGCCACCGCTGCCGCGCCTGCGACCACCGCGGCCAGCACGGTGGCGCGGTCGGACACCAGCGAGAAGGTGAGGCCCAGCAAGGCCAGCACGCCGGCGAACCCGAGACCCCAATGGGTGGGTACGACGTCGGCCAGCAAGATGCCCAAGACCGCCGGGATCTGCCAGCTCATCCAGTTGGAGGCGGCGGCGCCCATGAAGTACTCGACCTGGCCTTCGCCTTCGCGCGCTTCGGGAAAGCGTTTCATGAAGAGCACGTAAGTCAGGTCGCCACTCAGGTAGGTCAACAGCAGGCGCTGGCGCAGCGGGTAGCGCATGAAGTAAGGCCGCCACTGCGCGCTGAAGATCACGAAGCGCAGGTTGATGCAGGCCGCCGTGGCCCAGATCACCCACACCGGCGCACCCACCGTCATCAACGGAATGGCCGCCAGCTGCGCACTGCCGGCAAACACCGTGAAGGTCATCAACAGGGCGAGCGGTATGGAGAGGCCGCCCTTGACCATGGCCACACCCGTCACCAAACCCCAGGCGGCGATGCCCAGGCTGACCGAACTCATGTCGCGCACGCCGGCGCGAAACTGCGCGTGGTGCAAGGTGTCGTGGAGTGAATTCATGGCGGGGAATTGTCTCCCCAGCCCGTTAAAAAGGCCGGGGCGGGGTGATGCCCGCGCTGTGAAGGCTCAGGAATCCTGGCTCTTGGGCTTGGCTGTGCCTGCCTTGGTGGGCTTTTTCTCCACGCCCTCGCCGGCGGGCTCGGCGAGCGCGGGTTTGGGTTCGCCCTTGGGCTCGGCCGACTTGGGCTCGCCCTTGGCGGCCACCGCTTGCGGCGGCACGGCTTCAATCTTGTTCTCGCGCATGTAGTCGTTCATGTCGCGCCAGCCGGCAAACACCGAGGCCTTGTCGGCCTTGCGGTTGAGCGAATAACAGTCTTCGATGGCCCGGCCGGCATGGCGGCAGGCGCCACCGATGGCTTTGCCTTCAGCTTCCTTGGCGGCAGCGAGCTTTTCAGCCGACTCGCCGAACAGGTCGCAACCCGACAGCGCGGCGGCGGCCAGCAGGAGGGAGATGAGGGCGGTGTGTCGCATGACGGGCAGGGCGAAGTTCTGGATTCATTCTCCGCAAACCCGGCCCGCCGGTGGCGCGCAAAAGCGGGGTGTTCTCCCCGCTTTTTGAGCGACTTCAGGCCATGGCCAGCAAGCGGGCCACGCGCTCCTCGGTCGAGGGGTGGGTGGAGAACAGGCCGCGCAGGCCACCCGCCGACAGCGGATTCATGATCATCATCTGCGCCGTCTCAGGATGGCGCTCGGCCGCTTCCATCGGCAGGCCTTGCGCTGCGCGGTGGATCTTTTGCAGCGCGCTGGCGAGGGCCTGCGGGTCGCCGGAGATTTCGGCACCGCCACGGTCGGCCTCGAACTCGCGTGCGCGGCTGATGGCCATCTGGATCAGACTGGCGGCCAAGGGCGCCAGGATCATCACCAGCAGGCCCACGATGGGGTTGTGCGAGCGGCCGCTGCTGTCGCGCCCGCCAAAGAACATGGCGAAGTTGGCCAGCATCGAGATCGCACCGGCCATGGTGGCGCTCACGGTGCTGATCAGGATGTCGCGGTGTTTCACGTGCGCGAGCTCGTGCGCCATCACGCCACGCAATTCGCGCTCGCTCAAGACACGCAAGATGCCGGTGGTGGCGGCCACCGCGGCGTGTTCGGGGTTGCGGCCGGTGGCAAAGGCGTTGGGCGCGTCTTCGTTGATCAGGTAAACACGCGGCATCGGCAGCTGGGCGCGCTGCGCCAAGTCTTGCACCATGCGGTAGAACTGTGGCGCGCTGGTCTCGTCGACCTCTTGCGCGTTGTACATCTTGAGCACGAGCTTGTCGGAGAACCAGTAGCTGAAGAAGTTCATGCCGACGGCCACCGCGAGCGCGATCATCATGCCGGAGCGCCCACCGATGAAGGCGCCGATGGCCATGAACAGCGCCGTGATGGCGGCCATCAGAACGGCGGTCTTCAACAGATTGAACATGGAAACAGCTCCTTGAGTGCTTGAGCCGCATCAGATGCGGCCGGGCCGCTGGAGTTCAACGGCCGAATGTCTGACCCGTCTGCAGCGGGTTGTTTTGGAGAAACTGTCGCGCTGGCTGGCGCTTGCCGCCGGGGCGCTGCAGGTCGGTGATCTTCAATGCGGCTTCGCCACAGGCGACGGTGATTCCCTCGTCAGTGACCGCCAACACCGTCCCGGGTTCGCCCTTTGCCGGCACGACCTGGGCTCGCCACAGCTTGATGATTTCGCCGTCGAGTTGAGCCGTGGCACCGGGGAAGGGGTCGAAGGCACGGATGCGACGCTCAATCGTCGCGGCGGGCAAAGACCAATCGACGGACGCCTCGGCCTTGTCAATCTTGTGGGCGTAGGTGACACCCTCGGCGGGCTGGGGGGTGTGCGTGAGGCGACCGCAGGCAGCGAGCTCCAGCGTCTCGACGATCAGCCGCCCGCCGACGCCGGCCAGCCGGTCGTGTAAGCGGGCGGTGGTGTCGTCGGCCCCAATGTCGACAACTTCAACGAGCAGCATGTCTCCTGTGTCCAGCCCGGCGTCCATCTGCATGATGGTGATGCCAGTGCGCGCGTCACCGGCCTCGATGGCCCGGTGAATCGGCGCCGCACCGCGCCACCGCGGCAGCAGCGACCCGTGGATATTGAGGCAGCCGCGCGGCGGCAAGTCGAGCACCCATTGCGGCAGGATCAGGCCGTAGGCAGCGACCACCATCACGTCGATGCGGGCGGCCTGCAGCGCCTCACGAGCCTGGGCTGCGTCGGCGGGGTACTTCCCGTCCAGGCGCAGGCTGCGCGGTTGCGCGACCGCCATCCCGTGGGCTTGCGCAAACGCCTTCACGGGCGACGGGTTCAGTTTCAAACCCCGCCCCGCCGGGCGGTCGGGCTGGGTCAGCACCAAGGCGACGTCAAAACCCGCGGCATGCAGACGGGCTAAAGCCGCTTCGGCGAACTCGGGCGTGCCGGCGAAGGCCAGTCTCATGGACGTTGCTCGTCGCGGCTCTTCTTCAGCATCTTGACCTTGATGCGGTCGCGCTTGAGCGAGCTCAAGTACTCGACAAACACCTTACCCATCAGGTGATCCATCTCGTGCTGCACACACACCGAGAGCAGCCCCTCGGCCTCGAATTCGTAACTTTCGCCAGCCCGGTTGAGCGAGCGCACCGTCACGCGTGCATGCCGAGGCACCTTGTCGTAAACGGTAGGCACCGACAGACACCCTTCGTCGCCCAGAACCATTTCCGCGCTTTTGGCGACCAGTTCGGGGTTGATCAGCACATGGGGGTCGTCGCGCGTGTCCGAGGTGTCGATCACGATCAAGCGCTCGTGCACGTCGACCTGGGTGGCCGCGAGGCCCACGCCGTCGGCGGCGTACATGGTCTCGAGCATGTCATCGACCAGTTGGCGAATGCGCTCGTCAACCTGGGTGACAGGCTTGGCGACGGTGTGCAGGCGGGGATCGGGGTAACGAAGGATGGTGAGCTTGGCCATGTAAATCAGGAATGAAGTGCCTGTGGACGGCGCGCAACGCCGGCCGCCGTGACAGGCAACACAACAAAGGTATCGGCGGGTGACTTTCGTTGCGATATCAAGGGTTTAGAGGCAGAATCTGCGAAACTGAATGAAGATTTTCGCCGAACTGCGAGCAGCCTGCTGCAGCCGGCTCAGTAAACCGCACAGCCCAGCATTGTGCTGTCTGCGCGCCCGGAGACTTACCTTCATGACCCGAAGCACCCGTCCTGCCCTGTCATTTTTCCGGGCTTCTGCGATCACT
>NZ_JANOCG010000021.1:0-16445 GCF_031412075.1 Rhizobacter sp. | reverse complement strand
CCGGCTCCTAACTCACAGACGGCACCTGCCACGGCTTCGCTCCCCACAAGGGGGCGAGCCGCCGGCGTGGGCAACCCACTCCGCACACCCCAAAGAGTCGCCATGAACCTCTCCAAATTTTTCATCGACCGGCCGATCTTCGCCGGCGTGCTCTCGCTGCTGATCTTCCTCGGCGGCCTGGTCGCCGTGCGCGGTTTGCCGATCTCGGAATACCCCGACGTCGTGCCACCTTCCATCGTGGTGCGCGCGCAGTACCCCGGCGCCAACCCGCAGGTGATTGCCGAGACCGTGTCCACGCCTCTCGAAGAGGCGATCAACGGCGTCGAGAACATGCTCTACATGAGCAGCCAGGCCACCACCGACGGCCTGATGACGCTGACCGTCACCTTCAAGCTCGGCACCGACCCCGACAAGGCGCAGCAGCTGGTGCAAAACCGCGTGGCGCGCGCCGAAGCGCGTTTGCCTGAAGAGGTGAAACGCCTGGGCGTGGTCACCATCAAGAGCTCGGTCGACCTGACGATGGTGGTGCACCTGCTGTCACCCAGCGGCCGCTACGACATGACCTACCTGCGCAACTACGCGGTGCTCAACGTCAAAGACCGCCTCGCGCGTGTCGAAGGTGTGGGCGACGTGCAGCTGTTCGGCTCGGGCGACTACTCCATGCGCGTGTGGCTCGACCCGCAGAAGGTCGCGCAGCGTGGCCTCTCTGCCAGCGACGTGGTGGCGGCCATTCGCGGGCAGAACGTGCAAGCTGCGGCCGGCATCGTGGGCGCGTCGCCCGGCCTCGCCGGTGTCGACATGCAACTCTCGATCAACGCCCAAGGCCGTTTGCAGAACGAAGAAGAGTTCGGCGACATCATCGTCAAGACCGGTACCGACGGCGCAGTGACACGCCTGCGCGACATTGCCCGCCTCGAGCTCGGCGCAGCCGACTATTCGTTGCGCTCGTTGCTCGACAACAAGGACGCGGTGGCCGTGCCCATCTTCGCGGCACCCGGCTCCAACGCCATCGCCATCAGCAACGGCGTGCGTGACACCATGGCCGAGATCAAGAAGGTGATGCCCGAAGGCGTGGACTACGAGATCGTCTACGACCCCACGCAGTTCGTGCGCGCGTCCATCGAATCGGTGGTGCACACGCTGCTCGAAGCCATTGCACTCGTCGTGCTGGTGGTGATCCTCTTCTTGCAGACCTGGCGCGCGTCGATCATCCCGTTGCTGGCGGTGCCGGTGGCGGTGGTGGGCACCTTCGCGGTGATGGGCGTGTTTGGCTTTTCGATCAACGCGCTGAGCCTCTTCGGCCTGGTACTGGCCATCGGCATCGTGGTCGACGACGCGATCGTGGTGGTCGAAAACGTGGAGCGCAACATCGAGGCAGGCTTGAGCCCGCGTGACGCCACCTACCAGGCCATGCGCGAGGTGTCGGGCCCGATCATCGCGATCGCCCTGGTGCTGGTGGCGGTGTTCGTGCCGCTGGCCTTCATCAGCGGGCTCACCGGCCAGTTCTACAAGCAGTTCGCGCTGACCATCGCCATCTCGACGGTGATCTCGGCGGTGAACTCGCTCACGCTCTCACCTGCGCTGGCGGCCTTGCTGCTGCGCAGCCACGATGCGCCGAAAGACGCGCTCACCCGCGGCATGGACCGCGTGCTCGGCGGCTTTTTCCGCGGTTTCAACCGCCTGTTCAACCGCGGCTCCACGGCCTACAGCGGCGGCGTCACCCGCGCCATCTCGCGCAAGGGCGTGATGATCGCGGTGTACCTGCTGCTGGCTGCCGCCACGGTGGGCCTGTTCAAGCTGGTGCCCGGCGGCTTCGTGCCGGCACAAGACAAGCAGTACCTGATCGGCTTTGCGCAGCTGCCCGATGGCGCCACGCTCGACCGCACCGAAGAAGTGATCCGCCGCATGAACGAGATCGCACTTGCGCAGCCCGGTGTGGAGCATGCGGTGGCCTTCCCCGGCCTGTCGATCAACGGCTTCACCAACAGCTCCAACTCGGGCATCGTGTTCACCACGTTGAAGCCGTTTGACGAACGCACTGGCGCCGACCAGAGCGCAGGCGCCATCGCCGGCCAGCTGAACCAGAAGTTCGGCGCCATTCAAGAGGCCTTCGTGGTGATGTTCCCGCCGCCACCGGTGCAGGGGCTGGGCACCACCGGCGGCTTCAAGCTGCAGCTCGAAGACCGCGGCTCGCACGGCATCAAGGGGCTCGACGACGCGCTCAAGGCCTTCATGGCCAAGGCCTATCAGGCGCCCGAGCTGGCCGGCCTGTTCTCGAGCTACCAGGTCAACGTGCCGCAGCTGTATGCCGACATCGACCGCACCAAGGCGCGCCAGCTCGGCGTGCCGGTGACCGACATCTTCGACACGTTGCAGATCTACCTCGGCAGCCTGTACGCAAACGACTTCAACAAGTTCGGCCGCACCTACTCGGTTCGGGTGCAGGCCGACGCGGCCTACCGAGCACGTGCCGAAGACATCGGCCTGCTGAAGGTGCGCTCCAACAGCGGCGAGATGGTGCCCTTGTCGGCACTGATGAAGGTCACGCCCACCTTTGGGCCTGAGCGCGCCATGCGCTACAACGGGTTTCTGTCGGCCGACATCAACGGCGGTGCCGCGCCCGGTTACTCGTCGGGCCAGGCACAAGACGCGGTGAAGCGCATCGCCGCCGAGACGCTGCCGCCCGGCATCAGCTACGAGTGGACCGACCTCACCTACCAGGAGATCATTGCCGGCGATTCGGCGCTGTGGATCTTCGCCATCGCGATCCTGCTGGTGTTTCTGGTGCTGGCCGCACAGTACGAAAGCCTCACGCTGCCGCTCGCGATTCTGCTGATCGTGCCGATGGGCCTGCTCGCCGCGATGGCCGGGGTGTGGCTGACGAAGGGCGACAACAACGTCTTCACGCAGATCGGGCTGATGGTGCTGGTGGGGCTGAGTGCCAAGAACGCGATCCTGATCGTGGAGTTTGCGCGCGAGCTCGAGTTTGCTGGCCGCACGCCGATCCAGGCCGCCATCGAAGCCAGCCGCCTGCGCCTGCGCCCCATCCTGATGACCTCGATGGCGTTCGTGATGGGTGTGCTGCCGCTGGTGCTGGCCACCGGCGCCGGCGCCGAGATGCGCCAGGCCATGGGCGTGGCGGTGTTCACCGGAATGATCGGCGTCACCGCCTTCGGCATCTTTCTCACACCGGTGTTCTATGTGCTGCTGCGCCAGCTCGCCGGCAACCGGCCGCTCAAGCAACACGGCGAAGTGCCGGTGATCCCCCCGCACAGCAGCGGCAGCCACACGGTCAAGCCGCAACCGGCCGCGCCCGTCGGTCGACATGAATAAGCCGGCATGAACAAGGAATCGACATGAACACCACTTTCAAACGCAGCATCGCTCCCTTGCTGGCCGCCATGGTGCTCGCCGGCTGCGCGAGCGCACCGTTCGAGCCCACCGCCGCGCCCGCAGCGCCGGTGGCCTTCAAGTCCATCGACGGCCGCTGGGCGGCACTGGCACCCGCAGAAACCCAAACCCGCGGCGAGTGGTGGAAGGCCTTCGCCGACCCCTTGCTCGACGACCTGGTCACACGCGCCGACCGCAACAACACCAGCATCCAGCTGGCAGCAGCGCGCCTGGCGCAGGCCCGCGCGCTGGTGCGCTCAACGCGAGCCGATCGCCTGCCGCAGGTCGGCGTGGGCGCTTCGGCCACACGCCAGACGCTGCCCCCTGGCAGCGGCGCGGCACCGGGCCAGGCGGCCACCGCGCTGAGTGCGGCGGCCAGTGTGTCGTGGGAGCCCGACCTCTTCGGCCGGCTGGCAAAAGCCGGCGACGCGGCCACGCTCGACGCGCAATCGCGCGAGGCGCTGGTGCAGAGCACACGCCTGCTGGTGCAGTCGGACGTGGCGCAAACCTACTTCGTGCTGCGTGCGATGGACGCCGAGCGCGCGTTGGTGCGCCAGACCGTGGCGGCCTACCGCGACACGCTGCGCCTCATCGAGCGCCGCTTTCAGGCGGGTGACGTGAGCGAGCTCGACCTCGCCCGCGTGCGCACCGAAGTGGCCGCCACCGAATCGCAGGCCCTCGCGCTCGACCGTCGGCGCGCCCAGCTCGAACACGCGCTCGCCGTGCTGCTGGGCGAGCTGCCGAGCGGCTTCACGCTCGCCGAGGCCGACTGGTCCGGTGCGCTGCCGCTGGTGCCGCCCGGCCTGCCAAGCAGCGTGCTCGCGCGCCGGCCCGACGTGGCCGCCGCCCAGCGTGCGATGCAGGCTGCGCAGGTGCGTGCCGGCGTGGCCCGCAGCGCCTGGTTCCCCGACGTGGCACTCACCGCGTCGGCAGGCTTCGCATCCACCGAGCTGAGCGATCTTTTCAAGTGGTCGGCGCGCGCCTGGGGCGTGGGCGCCCTGCTCTCGCTGCCGGTGTTCGACGGCGGGCGGCGCGAGGCCGGTGTGCAAAACGCCAACGCGCAGTGGGACGCCGCGGCAGCGAGCTACCGCGAGCAGGTGCTGGTGGCCTTTCGCGATGTCGAAGACCAGCTTTCGGCCCTGAGCCTGCTCGCCGACCAAGCCAACGCCCAAGCGCAGGCGGTGGAGTGGGCGAGCCGCGCCACCGTGCTCTCGAACGCGCGCTACCGCAACGGCTACGTCAGCCAGCTGGAGCTGCTCGACGCACGCCGCAGCGAGCTCGCCAACCGGCGCCAGGCGCTGCAGGTGCGCGCCGCGCAGTACGAGGCCACGGTGGGCTTGATCCGCGCACTGGGCGGTGGGTGGGAGGCGGCCGCACGCAGCGCGTCTTGACGGGAGCGGGCAGGCGCAGCCATCGGTGTGCATCCGCGCGGCTTGCCCGTGCGTACAGAAGGGGTCTGTTGCCACGCTATCGTGTGGCTCGCAACCCAACCCTTCATGCACCCCATCCCACACCGCTTGCCGAAAACAGCCCTCGCCTGGCTGCTGTGCGCCCTGGCCGGCAGCGCCAACGCCCACGACACCTGGTTCGAGCGGCTGCCATCGGCCAAGCCCGGCGAGCTGAGGCTGGCGCTGGGCACGGGCAACCGCTTTCCGGTGCATGAGTTCAGCGTGGGCGCGGCGTCCCTGCGCGCGAGCGGCTGCCGCGCCAACAGCCCCAACGCGAGCGTGGCCCCGCTGAAGCCCGTGCGCGAAACACCCAAAGCGCTGATCGTTCGCGCACAACCCAGGCCCACCGGGGCCGTCACGTGCTGGGCACAGCAGCAACCCTTCGACGTCGAGATTGCGCCGCCCATCGTCGAGACCTACTTCAAGGAGATCAACGCGCCTCAGCCGGTGCGTGCTGCCTGGGCCGAGATGCGCGCACGCGGCGTCACCTGGAAGGAGCGTTTCACCAAACACGCACGCATCGAGCTGGCAAGCCGGCGCGACAAATCGTCGCTGCCTCAACCCGCCCCCATGGCCATGGATGTGCTGCTGCAAAGCGGCCTGCAGGCCCTGCGCGTGGGCGACGCCCTCGTGTTCCAGGTGCTGCGCGACGGCCAGCCGCTGCCCGGCCTGGCGGTCGAGTTGCACAGCAACCAGAGCCCCATCGGCTTCTGGAAACAGACCGACGCGCAAGGCCAGGTGAGCTTTGCACCGCCGCTGGCCGGCGAGTGGGTGCTGCGCGGCACCGACCTGCGCCTCTCGACCACCGAGCCCGACACCTGGGAGAGCCGTTTTGTGACCCTCGCCTTCGAGGTGGCATCTCCCTAGACGCCACGGGCTCACGCCCTGCATGACATCATCCCGCCATGCTCAAGACCCTGAAAGACTTGTTCGACAGCCTGCTGCCGGCCGCCCCTGGCAGCGACCCGCAAACCAGCGAACACGCACTGCAACTCGCCACCGCCGTGATGCTGGCCGAGGTGATGCGCGCCGACACCACGTTTCACGCCGGCGAACGCGAGGCCGTGCTGAGTGCACTGCGCGACAAGTTCGCGCTGTCCGACGACGAAGCCGCCCGCCTGAGCGAGCTGGCCGTGAGCACCGCGCAGCAGGCGACCGACCTGTTCAGCTTCACCTCGCGCATCAACGATCACTTCGACATGCCGCAAAAGCTGCGCATGGTCGAGCACATGTGGCGCGTGGCCTATGCCGACGGCCACCTGAGCGAACACGAGCGCCACGTGCTGTGGCGCATTGCCGACCTGCTGCACGTGCCGCAAGGTGCTTATGTCCATGCCCGCATGCGGGCACAACAAGCCTCGGGTGTCGCCTGAAGGTGCACACTCGAACCCTGTCCTGAAACTTTTGAGCGACCCATGACGCAAGCCCCCTTTTTCCATGCCGATTCAGGCGCCGTGCGCTTCTGGGTGCCGATCGACGGCCAGCTGATCGGGTGCAGCATCAGCCGCGAAACGCTGCACCACCGCTTTCGGCCCGGTGTGCAAGGTGACGACCCGCTGGAGACCTTCAACACCTATTCCAGCGACATCATCGCGGCCGTCAAGCGGCGTGTGGCGCAAGGCTCGATCGAGCCGGTGATGCTGCGCGAATACGACCTGCGCCAGCCCGGCAGCACCTGAGCCCGGCTCCATGCGTCGGCTCGCACGTTGCGTCTTGGTGCTCGCGCTCAGCGTGCTGGGCCACGTGGCCACCGCCTCCGAGGCGGCCTGGTCGGCACTCAGGGACGGCAGCGTGGTGCTCTTTCGCCACGCCAACGCCCCCGGTGGTGGCGACCCGCCGGGTTTCAAGCTCGGTGACTGCAGCACCCAGCGCAACCTCGACGACAGCGGCCGTGCCCAAGCCCGGCGCATCGGCGAGCAGTTTCGCCAACGTGGCATCCAGGTGGGCGCCGTGCTCAGCTCGCAGTGGTGCCGCGCGCGAGAAACCGCCGAGCTCGCTTTCCCCGGCATGGCGCGCGACGACGCCAACTTCAACTCCTTCTTCGACGACCGTTCGACCGAGCCCGCACAAACCGCCCGGGCCCTGGCCACGCTCAGCCGCTGGCGCGGCCCGGGGGTGCTGGTGGTCACCACGCACCAGGTCAACATCTCGGCGCTGACCGGCGTCACCCCGGTTTCGGGTGAAGGCATCGTGGTGGCGCCCACACGCGACGGGGTCGAGGTGCTGGGGCGGCTGCGCCCCTGAGAGCGCGACACCCTCCGGTGAGCCAGCGCATGCAAGCCGTCCCCGACCATTTCGAGCATTCGCAAGACGCTGCCGAGTTCAAGCGCCCGGCCCGCCCCGGCATCGAGCTGTACCGCGCGCGCATCGTGCACCACGCGTTCGACCCGCACACGCACGAAGCCTTCGGCCTGGGGGCGATCGAATCGGGCGTCGAGCGCTTTCGCTACCGTGGCGGCGACCACCTGGCGCCACCCGACACGCTGGTGTTGATGAACCCCGATGAGCTGCACACCGGCCGCGCCGAGACCGAACACGGTTGGCGCTACCGCATGCTCTACCTCGACGCCGATCTGCTGGCGCAGGTGACGGGAGAGCGTGGTTGGCACTTTGCACAACCCGCCGTGCACGAGGTTCGCACCGCGCGGCATGTGGGCCGCTTGCTGGCCGCGATGTGGAACGCGCCCGATTCTCTGGCCATCGACAGCGCCTTGATCGACCTGCTGGAGATGCTGCGCCCCCACGCCCGCACCGGCACCACACGATCGGCCTCACCCGCATCGCGCCCCGATGCGGCGCTGGCCCGCGCACATGCGCTGATCCAGGCGCGTTTTGCCGAGCCGCTGTCGCTTGAGCAGCTGGCGCACGAAGCGTCCTGAGCCCGTTCCACTTCTTGCGCCGTTTCAAGCAGCGTTATCACGTCACACCGCACCAGATGGTGATGGCGGTGCGCCTGTTTCGCGCCAAGCAGCAGTTGGCCGCCGGGGTGAGCCCGGCCCACGTGGCAGCCGACGTCGGCCTGGTCGACCAACCCCACCTCACGCGCCGTTTTGCCCGCATGTATGGCGTGACCCCGGCTCGCTACCAGGCGCAATTGCGTACAAGACCGCCGCCGCAGGCCTGAGCCACACTCGGCCGCATGACTGCTGGAATCTTCTTTGCCCTGGCCGCGGGCCTGATGTGGGGCCTGGTGTTCGTGGGCCCGCTGCTGCTGCCGGAGTACCCGGCCACACTGCAATCGTTCGGTCGCTACCTGGCGTTTGGTTTGATCGCGTTGCCGCTCGCCTGGTTCGACCGTGCGCGCCTGCGCGAGCTGACCCGCGCCGACTGGCTGGAGGCGCTCAAGCTCGCTGCCGTGGGCAACGTCATCTACTACCTGTTTCTCGCGAGCGCCATCCAGCGCGCGGGCGGGCCGCTGCCGACCATGATCATCGGCACGCTGCCGGTGGTGATCGCCATCACCGCCAACCTGCGCACGGGCCCGCTGCGCGAAGCCAAGCTGCCATGGGCGCGCATGCTGCCTTCGCTGGGTTTGATCGCCTGCGGCATCGCCCTCGTCAACCACGTCGAGATCACCCACCTGCAGCAAGACCCGAACGCCGACGTGGCCCGCTATGCGCTGGGCGCCGCGCTGGCCGTGGGCGCGGTGGTGTGCTGGACCTGGTACCCCATTCGCAACGCCGACTGGCTGCGCGCTCACCCCGACCGCAACCCGCGCAGCTGGGCCACTGCACAAGGCATCGCCACGCTGCCGCTCGCACTGGTCGGCTACGCCGGCGTGTGGCTGTGGAGCGCCCTCAACGGCGACAGCTTCCCGATGCCCTTCGGTCCGCGCGTGGCCGACTTCCTCGTGTTGATGTTCGCCATCGGCCTCTTGGCATCGTGGCTGGGCACGGTCTGCTGGAACGAAGCCAGCCAGCGTGTGCCACCCGCGCTGGCCGGGCAGTTGATCGTGTTCGAGACGCTTGCCGCCCTGAGCTACGCCTTCTTGCTGCGCCGCGAGTGGCCGCAGATCGAAACGCTGGCCGGCATCGCCTTGCTGATCGCCGGCGTGATGTGGGCACTGCGCACCCGGCCCGAGCCGCTGGCCGCCGAAGGCCACGCGTCCTAACTTAACGGTGTGAGAAGATTTCCGCCTTCGCCACCACAAGGAATCTCATGGCTTTGCTGATCGCTGGCGCCGTTCTGGTCGTCATGGGTTTGTTCGCCGGCGCACTGCTGGTCGCAGCACCGCTGGGCATCGCGGGTGCGTCGGGCGACTACACGCTCTGGTTGCTGTTCCCCTTGCTCAGCGTTGCAGGCTTTTCGCTGTTTGTCGTGGGGGCCAAGACGGCCCATATCCGCGGGCTGTCGATGGTCTTGTCGTGCGCACTGCTGTTGCTGGCGGTGGTGTCCGCCGGCGGCTTGATGCTGCATGCCACCTCGATGATTCGCAACGAGAACAGCACCTTGTCGCTCTGGTACGTGATGGCGGTGGCCGGCGTGCTGGGCGGGGTGGGTGCAGCCTCGCGCAGTGGGCAG
The DNA here is from genome assembly GCF_031412075.1 of Rhizobacter sp. GTDB lineage: Bacteria > Pseudomonadota > Gammaproteobacteria > Burkholderiales > Burkholderiaceae_C > Rhizobacter. Next base: position 7,086 of record NZ_JANOCG010000021.1, on the reverse strand, counting down.
CTTGACGCCAGCTGAGCCCGCCACGCAGCCCCGGCTGCATGCCATCGACGCCGTGCGGGCCGCAGCCTTGCTGCTGGGCATCGTCTTGCACGCCACGCTGTCGTTCATCCCCGAGCTGGATGCGACGCTGTGGCCGGTGAGTGACAACCAGAAGAGCCCGGCGCTCGCCGTTGTGATGTTCCTCACCCACATCTTCCGGATGTCGGTGTTCTTTCTGGTGGCCGGGCTGCTGGCCCACATGCTGTTCCATCGGCTTGGGTTTGCAGCGTTCTGGCGCAACCGGGCGGCGCGCATTCTGGCGCCATTGGTGCTGGCGTGGCCGGTGTGTTTCATCGCCATCGCGGCCGTTGTGTTGTGGGCACTGGCACGCGCCAACGGCGGGCAGCTGCCCGACCCTCTGCCAGCCGGCCTGACGGAGAGCGGCCTCAACTTCCTGCACCTGTGGTTCTTGTACCTGCTGCTGTGGCTGTACGGCCTGGCGATCGCGCTGCGCGGCGTCTGGCAGTCAATTGACACGCGCGGCCTCCTCAAGGCCGGCATTGACCGCGCCCTGCGTGCACTGCTGGTTTCGCGTGCGGGAGTGCTGCTGCTGGCCGCGCCGGTTGCGGTGGCGCTCGCGCTCATCCCCGACTGGAACATCAGGCTGGGCGTGCCCACCCCCGGCTACACGCTGCTGCCGCCGGCCCTGCCCCTGTTCATCTATGTCTACGTGTTTGGCCTTGGCTGGTTGCTCGATCGCCAACGGTCACTGCTAGGCAGCCTGGCGCAACACTGGCGCGTCAACTTCGTGCTCGGCCTGGTGGCGGCCCTGGTGTGCCTGCAGGCCGCTGGCGCAGGCATGCAGCCCCTGGGCACTCGCCAGCCGCTCTACGCCGCCTATGGCCTCGCGCTGATGAGCTGGACACTCGCCTTCGTGGGTGCTGGGGTGCGTTACCTCAGCCAGCCAAGCCCCAGCGTGCGCTACCTGGCCGATGCGTCGTACTGGATGTACGTCGCCCACCTGCCGCTGGTGATAGCGCTGCAAACGGCGTTCATGCTGCTCGACTGGCATTGGTCGATCAAGTTCGTGCTGATCAATGTGCTGAGCGCCGCGTTGCTGTTGTTGAGCTACCGCTATGCCGTGAGGCCCACCTGGGTGGGCCTCTTGCTCAACGGGCGCCGGCGATCAGACTGAGCCTTACTGCGTGACCGTGACGCGTGCGCCGGTGATCGGCAGGTTGACCACGTTGACGGCCCCGGCCGGGCTCGCGTCGTCGGTCGCATCGACCGCCGTCAACTCGATGCGATAGGTCAGCGTCACGGCAGCCGGTGGCGGTGGTGGAGGCGGTGGCGGTGGCGGTTGCACGCCAGGATCATCGCCACCGCCACCACCGCAGCCCGTCACCAGCGCCGCCGCCAACAGCACAGCCGCCATGAGAGACCACCGCGCGCGGCGACGTGTGTAGCCGACCGGCCACAGCGCGAAGCCCGCCAGCGCCAGCCCGGCACCCGCCACGCCCAGCGCCGCAGCGCTGTTCACCGTGTCGGCAACGTCGGCCACGACCAGCAGGTGGGCAGCCGTCGTCAGCGCGAGCGGCGTGGTGAAGGCCAGCCGCATGCTGCCGTTGTCGACGGTCGGCCGCCCTTGGGCCAGCACCGTTTCGCCGCTGTCGGCGCGGCCGTTGCCGTTGGCGTCGAGCACAACGCGCAGGCTCGGCAGGTCGAGGTCATCACGGCCACTGCCTGATGCACGCAGCGTCAGCGCATGGATCAGCGCCCTGCCGTTGGCCGGGGTCGCACGCAGTTGCAACATCGGCACGCCGACCTCACCCTTGGTGGCCGTGCGATCGGCGGGCGTGGCCGCGCCGGCCGCGAAGGCCAGCGTCACCAACGGCGGCGGCGGTGGGGGTGGCGGGGTGACTCCCGGAAAGGCTTCCATGCGCACATAGCGATCAGCGGAGGTCACCACGTCGCAACGGTCGGGTGCAGTCAGCGGGTAGTTGCAAAAGCTGCTGAGCGGGTTGTTGTTGAACTGCACGCGGTAGCCCGGCGCGGCGCGGCCGGTGAAGCGCGCGACGCTGTCGGGAGCGAAGGTGCCGGTGCAAGAGTTGGCCAAGCGATTGGGGTCGCCGCAGGCGAGCACGCCGTCAACGCTTTCCACCACACCGGCGGCGATGGTGTCGCTGTTGCGGATCGAGACCGTGAAGGTGCACAGGGTGCGCCGGTAGCTCAGCGTCACGTTGCCGGTGCCACCGACCGGGATGTCGAGCGCGGCGCCGGGGTTGGTGTGCGTCGGCTGGCACGGCCCCCGCAGGTCCGGCGAGCTCACGCGGTAGCTGCCGGCGGGGGCCACCGGCTGCGAGCCCACCGGCAGCTCCCAGTAACGGGTCGGGTCTTCGGTGAACGCCATGCGCATGGTCGCAACCCCGGTGTCGAGAAGCTGGCTCGACCCGACCGGGGTCAGCAAGAGGGTGGTGTTGATCCCGCCGGTGCGCACCCGCAGTGTCATGTGCAGCTCGCCGTCGACGCAAAACTGTTGCGGCACCGTCGAGGCCACATTCCCGCAGCGCTCGGAGACGATCTCCTCGCGTGCCGAGTTGAAGCCTTCGAGCGACACGGCGAAGGTGGCCGCGTTGGGCGGCAGCGCCGGGAAGCAGTTGGAGAGCGGGGCCGGACAGTTGACGGTCTCGATCAGCGCGCCGCCGTTGTCTCTTACCTCACGTTTGAGGTAGCTGGTGCTCTGGTGGGTGTACAGCACCTGCAAATTGCCGTCGGCAGGCAGGTAGGTGAACCCGGACCGGACCTGCGCCTGGGCCGCAGGCGCGACCACGAACCACAGCAAGGCGGCCAGCCCCGCCAGTGCGGCGAGACGGGTTGAACGATCGAATGCAAAACGGTTCATGAAAGTTCTCCTGATTCTTTGAGTGAGATGAGCGAGGGCTTGGGTGACCCCGTCATCGCAGGCCACTGCCTGCGAGGGGGTCGGGTGTAGGGCGAGTGGGTGTCTGCGCCTGCGCCACAAAACGCGCCAGTTCGAACGGGCTGTCGAACACATGCTTCGAGCCGTCGAGCAGCTCCGCACGCGCATGCCAGTGGCCATCGGCGACCCAGATCGTCAGCAGGAAGCGGGTGCCGCAGCCCTCGGTGTTCGGGAAGCTGGGCAAGGTCTGATCGGTGGAGGCACTGGGCATGGCGGCACGCTTTCAGTAGGTGCTGCCACGATAGGAGCCAGGCGTTGCGGCGCCGTTGCGGCGCCTGCCTTGCCACCATAATCGCCGCGTCCGAAGACAGGTTCTTCAACCCTCGCCGAGGCCTCCCCATCCATGTGGTCGCTGCACTTGCTGGGCCCACCCGCCTTGCGCCAAGGCGAGCAGCCGCTGCCCCTGGGGGTGAAAAAGACCTGGGCGCTGCTGGTGGCGCTGGCCTGCGGCGGGCGCACGCTGCGGCCCCGGTTGGCCGCTCAGTTGTGGCCCGCGCTCGACGAAACCAGCGCACGCCGCAACCTGCGCCGCGAGCTGGCGCGGCTGCGCGAGGCGGGGGCCGAGGGCCTGCTGGAAGTCGATGGTGACTGCCTCGCCTTGCACCACGAGGTCGACATCGACGTGGCGCGCTTCCAGGCCGCCGTCCAGGCGGGTGACCATGCCCGAGCACTTGCACTCTGGCGCGGCCCGTTGGCCGATGGCCTGTGGCTGGGCGACGCGCCCGAGTTCGACCGCTGGCTCAACGCGCAGCGCGAGCAACTGCGCGGCCTGTGGCGCAGCGCGCTGGTGGCCGAGGCCGAACACGCTGCACCTGAACAAGCCCTGGCGCTTTGGCAGACCCTGCTGGGCGACGACCCGTTGCAAGAGCACCACCACCGCGCCGTGATGCGTCTGCATGCCGCCGCTGGCCGGCGCGAGGCCGCACTCGCGCAGTACGCCCAATTGAAGACGCTGCTGCGCGACGAGCTGGGCCTCGCACCCATGGCCGAAACCGAGGCGCTGGTCGGCGCGCTGCGCGGCAGCGAAGCCGTCGCACAACCGGCCGCCGCCGCGCCATCCATTCGTACCGGCACACTGCTGCCCGGCGAGCTGCCCTTTGTCGGCCGCACTCACGAAGTCGCGGCGATGGAGACCGCGTGGCGGGCCGGCCGCCTCATCGTCATTGAAGGTGTGGGCGGCGTGGGCAAGACCCGCCTGGCCCTCGACTTCGCGGCGGCACACGGCTCGTGCGCGCTGGCCCGCTGCCGCAGCGGCGACCGCGAAGTGCCCTATGCCGCCTGGACACGCGCCTTGCGTGCCCTGGCCGGGCCCGAGCCCACCCGGGCCACGCTGGGTGCCTTGCCGGCCTGGGCCTGCGACGAGCTGGCGCGCTTGTTGCCCGAGCTCGCCGAGAGCGGTGCGGCGCCGTCGTCCATCCGCTCCGATGAAGAGCGCAGCCGCTTCTTCGAAGCCAGCGCCCTCGCCTGGCAGCAGCTCAGTGGCGACAACTTCGACGCCGTGGTGCTCGACGACTGGCACCACGCCGACGCGGCCAGCCTGGCCATGCTGGCCTTCGTGGTGCAGCGCCAGCAAGACAAGCTCGGTTCCACCACTCGCGAGATCGTGCTGCTGCGCCCCGAGATCAGCGACGACGCAGCAGCCCATTGGCGCACGCTGCGCGACAGCGCGGGGGCGCTGCATCTGAAGCTGCACGAGTTGCCACCCGAGGTGGTGCTCGACCTGGTGCGAAGGCTCTCAGGCGCCGCCGAGCCCACACGCTTTGCGGCCCGGCTGCAGGCGGCCACGGCGGGCAACCCCTTCTTCCTGCACGAGACGCTGCGCCACCTGAGCGAGGCCGGCCTGCTCGACAGGGGAGCCGATGGCATCTGGCAAACCCCCTTCGACGACGCCACGCACGACTACCGCGAGTTGCCGGTGCCGGCCAGCGTGCGCGAGGCGGTGCTCGCGCGTGTGCAGCGCCTGGGCGATGCAAGCCGCCGTGTGCTGGAGGCGGCAGCACTCGCCGCGGAGCCCTTCGCGCCCGCGCTGCTCGCGCCGGCCTGCGCCTTGTCGGAGCTCAACGTGGTGCTCGCCATTGACCTGGGGGTGCAAGCGCAACTGCTGCGTGAGCACGAGGCCGGTGGTTATGCCTTTGCGCACGACCTGGTGCAACAGGCGCTCGACACCGCCCTCACGGCCGAGCGCCGCCGCCTGGTGCATCGCCGCCTGGCGCTGGGCGCCGAGGCCGCTGGCAGCCCGGCCGCCGTGGTCGCTGCGCACCATGAAGCCAGTGGCGACACCCGGCGCGCCGTGCCACACCGGCTCGCGGCCGCCGAGCAGGCGCAGCGCCTGCATGCGCTGCCCGAGGCCATGGCCCATTGGCAAAAGGCCTTGGACGACGGCGCGACCGCCGGCCAGGCACTGCGCGCACACCAGGGCCTGATGCTGGCAGCCCGGCTGCGCTGCGAGTTCGACACCATGCTGAAGCACGGCGACGCCTTGCAACGCTTGGCAGACGGCGCGCCACTGACGCCTGACGAGCGGGCCGACGCCTGGATCGCGGTGGCCGACAACCTCGTCTTCGGCAACCACGCGACGCAGGCACTGGAGCTGCTGGAGAAGCTGCCCTCCGACTTGGCCGAGCCGGTGCAAGGGCAAGCGCTGATCACACGCTCGCAGGCCTTGCGCGCGCTGGGCCGCCTCGACGAAGCCCAGCTCGCAGCTCGATCGGCGCTGCAGCTGGGCAGCTTGCAGCCCGGGGCCCGCGCCGAGCTGCTGGACGCGCTGACCCGCAACGAGATCGGCAGCGGCGACATGCCCGCGGCGCGCACCCACGCCGACGAGGCGCTCGCACTCGCGCTCGCCAACGGCGATGAAGAAGCGGTGGCCCGGGCGCGATTCCACCGCGGCCTGACCTGGATCGTCGAAGGCGATCTGGCGCGCGCCGAAACCGAGCTCGAACAAGCCGCGGACAGTTTCGCCAGCCGCGGCTCGGTTTACCGGCAACGTGCCGTGCTCTACAACCTGGCCGTGATGCAAGAGTCGCGAAGCCGGCATGACCGCGCGCTCGCAGCGGTGCAACGCGGCTGGGATCTGCCCCCCCCGCTCCCGCCGGGCGAGCTGTGGATCATGTACCGGTTGGCCTTCGTCGATGCCCACACCGCGCTGGGCCATTTCGGTGCGGCCTGGGAGCACGCGCAAGCGGCCATTGCCGCCGTGCTGGAACGGGCCGAGCCGCCGCTTCTGCTGGGCACCACCCAGTGCTGTCTGGAGCTGCTCGGCTTGTTGGGCGAGACCGGCCTGGCGCGACAGCTACTCGAAGCCACCGACAGCGCGGCCGTGCGCGGCCTGCGCCGCGCCTCGGCCGAGTACTGGGTGGCTTTGTCGCAGTTCGAGCTGGCACAAGGTCACCACGAGGCCGCGCAGCATGCGCTTGCGCAGGCACCGTCGGTAGAAGAAATCTCAGACGTGCGGGTGCGTGTGCGCCATGCACTGGCCGCCGCCGAGTTGCAGCTGGCCGCCGGAAACGAGGCAGCCGCTCAGGCGCTGCTGCCCATTGAAACCACCGAGGGCATCAACGACGAGATGCGGGTGCGCGCGCTCGCTCTGGCAGTGCGGGCCGAGACCCGCACCGGGGTGTTGCAAGCCATCACCTTGCAGACGGCTCGCGCTGTGCTCGCAGGGGTGTCACCTCACGTGCCAGCCACGCTGCAACTGCAGCGTGCGCTGGCCCATGCCTGTCCGGCAGAAGTGCCCGCACGCGCCGAGTTTGTCAACGCGCACGCGGCCACCCTCACGGCGTGGCCGCAACAACAAGCCGCCCTCGTGCGTAACGCACTGGGCGGCTGAACACACCACTCAGAACGAGTGGCGCAGACCGGCTTCGATGCCTTGCGACTTCTGGCCGTTCGGCAGCGTCGGCGTGGTGGCGCCGACCTGGAAGTTCTGCGCACCCTTGTTGGCGATGCGCGAGAAGGTGCCGTACAGCGCGGTGCGCTTGGACAGGTTGTGCACATAACCCACGGCGATCAGCGAAGCGTCGTCGGCATCGTCGGTGCGGGTGGCACCGGTGCCGCCTGACAGGTCGGCACGGCCGAACGAAGCGCGGATCACGCCCGAGCCCACCGGCGCGGTGGCGCCAATCAAG
>NZ_JANOCG010000020.1:0-7408 GCF_031412075.1 Rhizobacter sp. | reverse complement strand
GCTGGCGCTCGAACACCATGTGACGCAGCCGCGAGGCCACCTCCTCGTGCAAAGAGGCTGGGCGCAGAGGGGTGGGCTGGACCATGGGCTCAGACTCTAGGATCAGTAATTCTTAATTACAACAGGGTTTGAACCAGATTGGGGCGAACTGAAGACCCTCCTGCACACATCATTTCGCTTGCGTTCGTCGGCCCGAGTTCTATGCTTGGTGCACTGCAACAAACAAAGGCCAATCCCATGGACGACGCCCAAGCGTCTGGTCTCGAACCGCACGGCACGGTGCTCTACATCGAGGATCAGGATCTGAACTTCCTGCTCGTCGAAGCCCAGCTGGCGGCCACCTTGCCGGGGGTGGTGCTGACCCGCTCCGCCACCGGTGCCGAAGGTGTGGCCCGCGTGCGCGCCGAGCGGCCCGACATGGTGCTGCTCGACATGCACCTGCCCGACCTCGGCGGCCTGGAGGTCGTGCGGGCGCTGACGCATGAAATTTCCGAAGGCCTGAAGGTTGCCTTGTTGACCGCCGACCATTTGTCGATGGACATCCTGAAGGCGATGAGCCTCGGCGCCTATGAATACTGGGTCAAGCCGATCAGCGCGAGCCAGCTTGAAAAAGGCGTGCGCCGCGGTCTCGCAGCGGCAACGACCGACCCGCGCCACCGTGCGCCGCTGGCCGCCAGCCAGGGCTCGGGGTCGAAGGCCCGGCCGCTCTGAGTTCTTGAACGCTCAGCGCAGCAGCGAGGCCTCGAGCCGCGTCACCATGTCGATCAGGCGGGGCCGCACTTCGTTGAGCAGGTAGTCCCTGGACAGGTTGAACGACGGGCCGCCGCAGTTGATGGCCATCGGCGGCAGCCCGCCACCGGGCTGAAACGCGCGGGCGATGCCGTTCACGTCGCGCTGCCAGTCGCCGAATGAGCAAGTCACGCCCAGCGTGCGGTATTCCTCCAGCGAGCGCTCGACGCCGTCGCGGATGTCGGGCCAGGCCACTTCGTCGAGCTCCTGCACACGCTCCATGAAGTCTTCACGCTCACGCTCGGCAACGGTAGCGAGCCAGGCGCGGCCGATGGCCGAGGTGGCCACCGGGATGCGCGAGCCCACGTCGAGGCTCAGCGTGAGGGCCGCCGAGCTGCGGCAGTTCTCGACATAGATCATCGACAGCCGGTCGCGTGTGCCGAGCGACACCATCGAGCGTGTGGCGTCGGCCAGCTCCTGCATCATGGGGCGGGCGATCTGCCGCACGTCAAGCCGCGCCAGCATCGCGCTGCCCAGCGACAAGGTGGCCGTGCCCAGCCGGTACTTGCCACTTTCTTCAACCTGGATGAGGTAGCCGAGCTTGGTCAGCGTGGAGGTGAGCCGCGACACGGTCGACTTGGGCAGCTTGCAGCGTTGTGCGATTTCCTGGTTGCCCAGCGCCTTGTCGCCCGAGCGGAAGCACGACAACACCTCCAGCCCGCGCGCCAGCGCGGTCACAAAATGGCGGTCTTCCTTGGTCTTGGGGGCCGGCCGGCCGGTGGGGGCGAGGCGCTCCACCTTGGCGCTTTTGGTGAATGTGTTCATCTTCTTCCATCAAACCCTGTGCAGCTCCAAAGTGGAACATACATCTGCAAACGCGTGATCGTGAGATTCCCCAGTGGGCGCTCGCCATCGACCCGCTGTTGCGCAGTAGTTCCCAAGGCTGAAAGGGGATTCTGGCTCGGTAAAGTCCATAAGTTGACAGCCCCGAGTGGAGCAGGAACAATTTGCCAACGTTTTTACATGCGGAATATTGTTCTGCATTGCAGCACAACCAGACGTGCTGAGCATTCACCCCCATTGCTTCTGCGAGACCCTCATGGATCTGACCTTCACCCCCGAAGAACAAGCCTTTCGCGAAGAGGTGCGCAGCTTCGTCAAAGCCAAGCTGCCCGAGTCGATTCGCCACAAGGTGGTGAACAGCCTGCGCCTCTCGCGCGAAGACCATGTGCTGTGGCAAAGCACGCTGCACGAGCGCGGCTGGGGTGGCCCCGGCTGGCCCAAGGAGCATGGCGGCCCGGGCTGGAACGCGGTCGAGCAGTACATCTTTGAAGAAGAATGCGCCGCCGCCGGGGCGCCGCGCCTGATCGCCTTCGGCATCAAGATGGTGGCGCCGGTGATCATGGCGTTTGGCTCGCCCGAGCAGCAACAGCGGCATCTGCCCGACATCGCCTCGGCGCGCAAATGGTGGTGCCAGGGTTACTCGGAGCCGGGCGCCGGCTCCGACCTCGCGTCGCTCAAGACCCGTGCGGTGCGTGGGGTGGATGCCCAAGGCGACCATTTCATCGTCACCGGCCAGAAGACCTGGACCACGCTCGGCCAATACGCCGACTGGATTTTCTGCCTGGTGCGCACCGACCCGCAGGCCAAGGCGCAGCGTGGCATCAGCTTCCTGCTGATCGACATGAAGACGCCCGGCATCACCGTGCGACCGATCATCACGCTCGACGGTGCGCACGAGGTCAACGAGGTGTGGTTCGAAGACGTGCGTGTGCCGGCCGAGAACCTGATCGGCGAAGAAAACAAGGGCTGGACTTACGCCAAGTTTTTGCTCGGCCACGAGCGCAGCAACATCGCCGGCATCGGCATCTCGAAGCGCGAGTTGGGCCGCCTGAAGCGCATTGCCGCCACCGAAATGAAACGCGGCAAACCGCTGCTCGAAGACCCGTTGTTTTCGGCCAAGGTGGCGCAGGTCGAAGCCGACCTGATTGCGCTGGAGATGACCAACCTGCGGGTGCTGTCCGAAGAGAAAGACAAGCGAGCGCCCGGCCCGGCCGCGTCCATCCTCAAGATCAAGGGCACCGAGATCCAGCAGGCCATCACCGAGCTGCTGGTGCAGGCGGTGGGGCCGTATGCGCTGCCCTTCGTGCGCGAGACGATTGGCGCCAGCTACGAAGGCGACCACATCGGCCCGAGCTATGCCGCGCCGCTGGGCGCGCACTACTGCAACATGCGCAAGCTGTCGATCTTCGGGGGCTCGAACGAGATCCAGAAGAACATCATTTCCCAGCAGTTGCTTGGCCTCTGATCAGAAGTAAGAGAGACACACCATGGACTTCAGCTTCAGCGAAGAGCAGCAACAACTGCAAGACGCCATCTCCCGCTTCGTGCAAGGCGACTACAGCTTCGAGCGCCGCAAAGGCATCATCGCCAGCCCCGAAGGCTGGAGCCAGCAGGCCTGGCAGGGCCTGGCCGACCTGGGCGTGCTCGCGATGAACGTGCCCGAGGCGCACGGCGGCCTGGGCTACGGCCCGATCGAAACCTTGCTCGCCATGCAATCGGTCGGCCCCGCCCTCTTGTGCGAGCCGCTGCTGGAGAGCGCCGTCATCGCCACCGCGCTGGTGCGTGACTTCGGCAGCCCCGAGCAGCAGGCCGAGCTGTTGCCGGTGATGGCTTCGGGCGAGGCCATCGTGGTGCTCGCCCACCTGGAAGCCGCTGCGCGCGGCGAGGCCGACTGGGTGGAAACCCGGGCGACCCAAAGCGGCGACGACTTCCTGCTGCAAGGCCACAAGGCCGTGGTCGCGCAGGCCGCCAGCGCCCACGAGCTGCTGATCTCGGCCCGCTCCGACGGTGCCCCCGGCGATGCCCATGGCGTGAGTGTGTTTCGCGTGGCGCGCGATACCCCGGGCCTGCAGGTCAAGGGCTACCCCACGCTCGACGGCCGCCGCGCCGCCGAGGTCATCTTGCGCGACGTGCGCGTGCCGGCCAGCGCGCGTCTGGGCGCCGCCGGTGCGGCGCTGCCCGCCATCGAACGTGCGCTCGACATCGGCCTGGCCGCGCTCTGCGCCGAAGCGCTGGGTGTGATGGAAGCCACCGTCAACTCGACCATCGAGTACCTGAAAACGCGCCAGCAGTTCGGCCAGCCCATCGGCCGCTTCCAGGCCTTGCAACACCGCACCGCCGACATGCTGATGCACCTGGAGCAGTCGCGCTCGATGGCTTACCTGGCGGCGATGAACTGCAACCTGGCCGACGACACGCAGCGCCGCAAGGCGCTGTCGGCCGCCAAGGTCGTGATCGGCAACGCCTGCCGTTTCATCAGCCAGCAGTCGATGCAGTTGCATGGGGGCATGGGCATGACCGATGAACTCACGCTCAGCCATTGGTTCAAACGCCTGATGGCAATCGAGCTGAGTTTTGGCGACACTGACGCCCACCTGCAGCGCTTTGCCCATCTCAGCCAGCGCGACGTTTTGAAAGCAGCCTGACCCCACTTGCCATTTCTCCGTTCGGGCTGAGCCTGTCGAAGCCCATCGACCAAGCTCAGGGCGAACGGTTCCACCCGCCAAGGAACCACCATGTCCTCCAACAAAGCCGCCTTCCAGTGGGATGACCCGCTGCTGCTTGACCAGCAACTCACCAGCGACGAGCGCGCGATCCGCGATGCGGCCAACGCCTACTCGCAAGGCAAGCTCGCCCCGCGTGTGCTCGAAGCCTTCCGCCACGAAAAAACCGACGCGTCGATCTTTCGCGAAATGGGCGAGCTGGGCCTGCTCGGCCCCACCATCCCCGAGCAGTACGGTGGCTCGGGCCTCAACTACGTCTGCTACGGCCTGATTGCACGTGAAGTCGAGCGTGTGGACTCGGGCTACCGCTCGATGATGAGCGTGCAGTCGTCACTGGTCATGGTGCCGATCAACGAGTTCGGCAACGAAGCGACCAAGCAGAAGTATTTGCCCAAGCTCGCGAGCGGCCAATACATCGGCTGCTTCGGCCTGACCGAGCCCGACCACGGCTCCGATCCCGGCAGCATGGTCACACGCGCCAAGAAGGTCGCCGGTGGCTACAGCCTGTCCGGCGCCAAGATGTGGATCAGCAACAGCCCCATCGCCGACGTGTTCGTGGTGTGGGCCAAAGACGATGAAGGCGCGATCCGCGGCTTCGTGCTGGACAAGGGCGCCAAGGGTTTGAGCGCACCGGCCGTGCACGGCAAGGTCGGCCTGCGCGCGTCGATCACCGGCGAGATCGTGATGGACAACGTGTTCTGCCCGGAAGAAAACGCCTTCCCCGAAGTGCGTGGCCTGAAGGGCCCGTTCACCTGCCTGAACAGCGCGCGATACGGCATCGCCTGGGGCGCACTCGGTGCGGCCGAAGACTGCTGGTTCCGCGCACGCCAGTACGTGCTCGATCGCAAGCAGTTCGGCCGCCCGCTTGCGGCCAACCAGCTCATTCAGAAGAAGCTGGCCGACATGCAGACCGAGATCACCCTGGGCCTGCAAGGTTGCCTGCGCCTGGGTCGCATGAAGGACGAAGGCACGGCGGCAGTCGAGACCACCTCGATCATGAAGCGCAACAGCTGCGGCAAGAGCCTCGACATCGCCCGCCTGGCGCGCGACATGATGGGTGGCAACGGCATCAGCGACGAGTACGGTGTGGCCCGCCACCTGGTCAACCTCGAAGTGGTCAACACTTACGAGGGCACGCACGACGTGCATGCCCTGATCCTGGGCCGGGCGCAGACGGGGATCGCCGCCTTCGCCAACTGAAACAGCGTTTCTTTTCTCGCGAACGGCGAGCCTGCGGGCTCGCCGTTTGCTTTTGTGCTGGTGGTTTGGCGATGCCCGGTCAGAAAAGCACGATCGTTCGCCTCGTCAGATATCATTCGGCCCGCTGTCCCAGTGGGCGCGGCAGCGGCATGGCGACACAAGACAACACAAGCACAGAGGGAAATCAGCAGATGCACCGCATCGTGATCGTGGGGGGAGGCGCAGGTGGCCTCGCGCTGGCCACACAGCTGGGCAAGCGCCTGGGCCGCAAGAAGCTGGCTCAAGTCACCTTGGTCGATGCGGCGCGCACCCACGTCTGGAAGCCGCTTTTGCACCCGCTGGCCGCCGGCAGCTTCGACACGCATGCCGAAGAGATCGAATTCCTGGCGCAGGCGCGCTGGAACCATTTCAAGTTCCGCCTTGGTAGCCTGGTTGGCATCGACCGCGTCAACAAGACCGTGCAGCTGGCGGCCAGCTACGACGACACCGGCGCCGAGATCACACCCGACCAGCTGGTGGCTTACGACACCCTGGTGATTGCGGTGGGCAGCCAGACCAACGACTTCGGCACGCCCGGTGCGGCGCAGCACACCATCAAGCTCGACAGCCCGCAGGCCGCCAAACGATTCAACGACCGGCTGCTCAACGCCTGCATCCGCGCACAAAGCGTGCCGCGTGTGGCGGGCAGCGGGCGCCTCACGGTGGCCATCGTCGGTGGCGGTGCGACCGGCGTGGAGCTGGCGGCCGAGTTGCATGCGGCGGCGCGCGTGCTGGCCAACTTCGGGCTCGACCACATCCACCCCGAAAAGGACTTGCAGATCGTGCTGGTGGAAGCGGCGCCGCGTTTGCTGTCGCAGTTGCCCGCGCGGCTGAGCGAAGCGGCGGTGCGCGAGCTGCGCAAGCTCGCCATCGAGGTGCACACCAACGAAAAGGTGATCGAGGTCACCGCCGAGGGTTTGAAGATGGCCAGCGGCAAGGTCATCGGCTCGACGCTTTGTGTGTGGGCGGCGGGTGTGAAGGCGGCCGACTTCCTGAACGGCATTGGTAGCGACCAACCGCTCGAGACCAACCGCCTCAACCAGCTGATGGTCAACGGCAACCTGCGAAGCACACGCGACGAACACATCTTCGCGTTTGGTGACTGTGCGGCTTGCCAGCAACCCGATGGCACCTGGGTTCCGCCGCGCGCCGCGGCCGCCTACCAGCAGGCCATGTATTTGGTGAAGGCATTGCCCCGTCTGATGAACGGTGAGCCGGTGGTGCCCTTCGTCTACAAGGACCAGGGCTCGCTGGTGTCGCTCTCCGAATACTCGTCAGTGGGCAGCCTGATGGGCAGCCTCACACGCGGCAGTCTCTTCATCGAAGGGCGGCTCGCGCAGTTCATGTACTGGGGCTTGCACAAGCAGCATCAGTTTGCGCTGGGCGGCGTGCGCAAGACCTTGCTCATCACCCTCGCCGAGATGCTGGACCGCACCTATCGGCCGCGCATCAAGCTGCACTGACGCCGGCGGCCATCAAGTGGAGGTCTGGACGCCAAGGCGTCAGCCCATCCAGCGTTTGGTGGCGTCTTCGACCACCGCCGACAAGGGCACGCCGCCCTGGCGGCGCTGGCGCAACCAGCTGGCGTCGTTGCCCTCGAACAGGGTTTCGCGGATCAGGTTGCTGGCGTCGAGCGCCTGCAGGTCGAGCGCGTGTTCGTCGACGCGCGCGAGCGTGCGCAAGATGTCGTCGCGCAGCTTGTGGCGCTGCTTGGTCTTAGGGTCGACGATCTCGCCGTCGAGCCCGAAGCGGCAGGCCTGGAAGCGGTTGAAGGTGTAGACGAGGTAATCGTCTTCGCTGGGTTCAAACGGCTTTTCTTCGCGCAGGTAGCGGCAGATGCATTGCAGGTAGCAGGCGAGCGCGGCCGCCTTGTC
>NZ_JANOCG010000019.1:0-1832 GCF_031412075.1 Rhizobacter sp. | reverse complement strand
CGTCATCATCACCGCCGTGTCGCTCACGGCGTTTTCGTGGCTGATCTTTGTGGCGGGTCTGAGCCTCACCATCCCGCTTTGGCCGACTTTCCTCGGGTTGTGACCCGGCACCCGACAGAACACAAGGCTGAACCATGGATCTGCTCAGTAATCTCGCGTTGGGTTTTGGTGTTGCGTTCACCATCCAAAACCTCTTGTACGCATTCGCCGGCTGTGTGCTGGGCACGCTGATCGGTGTGTTGCCCGGCCTCGGCCCGGTGGCCACCATCGCGATGCTGCTGCCCTCGATCTACGGGCTCGACGCCACCCCGGCGCTCATCATGCTGGCCGGCATCTACTACGGTGCGCAGTACGGCGGCTCGACCACCGCCATCCTGATCAACGTGCCGGGTGAGTCGTCGTCGGTCGTGACCGCGATCGACGGTTACCAGATGGCACGCCAGGGCCGCGCGGGCGCCGCGCTGGCGGCCGCCGGCCTCGGCTCCTTCTTCGCTGGCTGCGTGGGCACCATCATCATTGCCGCCTTCGCGCCGCCACTCACCGAGCTGGCGTTCAAGTTCGGCCCGCAAGAATATTTCTCGCTGATGGTGCTGGGCCTCATTGGCGCGGTGGTGCTGGCCTCGGGCTCGCTGCTCAAGGCCATCTCGATGATCATCCTGGGCCTCACGCTGGCCCAGATCAACACCGACGTGATCTCGGGCACGGCGCGCTACAGCTTCGACATCCCTGAGCTCACCGATGGCATCGGCTTCGTGGTGATCGCCATGGGCGTGTTCGGTTTCGGTGAAATCATCGCCAACCTCGGGCAGCCTGCCGAGCACCGCGAGGTGTTCACCAAAGAGGTGAAGGGCCTGTGGCCGACCAAACAAGACTTCCAGCAGGCCTGGCCTTCGGTCATCCGTGGCACGGCGCTGGGTTCGCTGCTCGGGGTGTTGCCGGGTGGTGGCGCCTTGTTGTCGTCGTTCGCGGCCTACACGCTCGAGAAGAAGCTCGCCGGCCCAACCGGTCGCTTCGGCAAGGGCGACATCCGCGGCGTGGCTGGCCCCGAAGCGGCCAACAACGCGGGTGCACAGACCTCGTTCATCCCGATGCTCACGCTGGGCATTCCGCCCAATGCCGTGATGGCGCTGATGGTGGGTGCGATGACGATCAAGGGCATCCAGCCCGGTCCGCAGGTGATGACCAGCAACCCGCAGCTCTTCTGGGGCCTGATCGCTTCGATGTGGGTGGGCAACCTGATGCTCGTCATCCTGAACCTGCCGCTGATCGGCATCTGGATCAAGCTGCTGACCGTGCCCTACCGGTTCCTCTTTCCGGCCATCACGCTTTTCTGCTGCATTGGCGTCTACACGCTGAACAACAACAACTTCGACGTCTACATGACGGCGATCTTTGCGGTGGTCGGCTACCTCTTCTACAAGCTGGGCTGCGAAGGAGCGCCCTTGTTGCTGGGCTTCATCCTCGGGCCCATGATGGAAGAAAACCTGCGCCGCGCGTTGTTGCTGTCGCGTGGCGACTGGAGCACGTTCATGGTTCGCCCGCTGTCGGCTGGCTTGCTGATTGCTGCGGCGCTGATGGTGGTGATCGTGATGCTGCCTTCGGTCAAGAAGAAGCGCGAAGTGGCCTTCGTGGAGGATTGAGCCCCCCAGTCGCTGCGCTCCTGCCCCCAAGGGGCGCCGCCTGGCGGCCCGGCAGAGCCGGTTCCGCGGGCGTGGCTCTTTGACACTTCGCTGCGCTCGCTGCATCCGTGCGGCGCCAAAATTGCAGGAGTGCTTCGTTACCCTCGTTCGATGCACAGGAGCCTTGCATGAGTAATCTTTTTGACTGGACTG
>NZ_JANOCG010000018.1:0-1815 GCF_031412075.1 Rhizobacter sp. | reverse complement strand
TGCACCTCCACCTTCACGCGCAGGCCCTCCACGCCCACCACCTTGTGCAGCGGACGGAACTCCACCATGCCCGGGTACAGCTCGGCCCAGGCTTTCTTGAAAAGCGCCGGTTTGGAGGTGACGTCGGGGTTGGCGTCGAGGATCAGCACCTTGCTGCGCGGCTTGGCGCGCTTGAAGTACGCGGCGATCACGCTCGCCCGCTCGTACGGCCCGGGTGGGCAGCGGTAGGGCGACTCGGGCACCGAGATCGCAAACACACCGCCATCGGGCATCGCCTCCAGCTGGCGGCGCAGCGCCACGGTTTCGGGCCCCGCCTTCCACGCCTGCAGCACACGGCCCGCCTCATGGGCAGCGCGCAGGCCCTGCACCTCGTCGAACATCAGGTCCACACCGGGTGACACCACGAGCTTGTCGTAGCCGAGGGTGGCGCCGCCGGCGAGCGTGACGCTGCGCGCGGCCGTGTCGATGCGCGCCACGCTGTCGCGCACCCACTGCACACCGTGGCGCGCCACCAGGCCGTCGTACGGCGTGCTCAGGTCGGCCCGCGTGCGGGTGCCGCTCAGCACCAGGTTGGAGACCGGGCACGAGACGAAAGCCGCACTCGGCTCGACCATCACCACGCCGATCTTCTGGTCGGACAGCAGCCGCACATAGCGCGCCGCGGTGGCGCCGCCATACCCACCACCCACCACCACCACCTGTGCGCGGGCGGGCACCGCGCGTGGGGTGGCACAGCCGACGAGCGCGGCCGCCGCCGCACCGCCCAACACCAAGCTGCGGCGCTTCATGGCGCCACCTTCGGCAACGCAGCGAAGTAGCCCGCGAGCTGCTCGATCTGCGCGGGCGTGTAGCCCTTGGCGATCTGGTGCATCACGGTGGCTGGGCGGGTGCCGTCGCGAAACGCGGTCATCTGCGCCACGAGGTAGGCACGGTCCAGCCCGCGCAGGCTCGCCATGGCGGCGCCGCTCACGGCCCGGCCGTCGGTGCCGTGGCAGGCGGCGCAGGTGGCGGCGAGCGAGCGCAGCGCCAGGTCGGCAGGTGGTGCTGCGGGCTGCGCCTGCGCCGTGGGCGCGGCCATCGCGGCCAGCAGGGCCCAAGTGCGTGTGAGTCGTGCCATCGGTGGTCTCCGTGGGTCGGCCAGTGGGGTCGGCCGGTGAAGGCGCGTGAGCGTGGGCGGCATCTTGCGCGCGCCGCGTTCATTCCCCAGTCACGTCAGGGTTTTAACCTTGCCGCATGCTCGCCACCCTCAGGGCGACGGCCATGTGCCACACAGGAGACGACGAATGACCACCCTCAACGTCAACGGCAAAACACGCACCGTGAACGTCGAACCCGACACCCCGCTGCTGTGGGTGCTGCGCGAGCAGCTGGGGCTGACCGGCACCAAGTACGGCTGCGGCATCGCGCAGTGCGGCGCGTGCACGGTGCACATCGACGGTGTGCCCACCCGCAGCTGCGTGCGGCCGGTGTCGTCGGTCCAGGCGAAGGAAAAGATCGTCACCATCGAGGGGCTGTCGCCCAAGGGCGACCACCCGGTGCAGAAGGCCTGGCTCGCACTCGACGTGCCGCAGTGCGGCTTCTGCCAGTCCGGAATGATCATGGCGGCCAGCGCCTTGCTCAAGGCCAAGCCCACCCCGACCGATGCCGACATCGACGCGGCCATGACCAACATCTGCCGCTGCGGCACCTACACCCGGGTGCGGGCCGGCATCAAGGCGGTGGCCCAGGGCACCACGAAGACGGCCGGCCTGGCCATCCAGCACACGGACGGGAGCGTCACATGAGCACCGCATCCATGCAGCGACGTGGTTTCCT
>NZ_JANOCG010000017.1:0-2545 GCF_031412075.1 Rhizobacter sp. | reverse complement strand
GACTGGATGCTCGCATCACCGCGCGCTGGCTGGCGCGTGATGGCGCCGGTGGTGCTGTCGGTGGTGCCGGTGGTCGCCGTGCCCAGGCGCGCATCGGCGGCTTGCTGGATCTGGTTCAGAAACTCGTCACGGCGCTGGATGTATTCGGGCGCGTTTTCAACCCGAAAACCATAACTGCGCAGCGTGGCGATCTCGAGCGCGTCGAGCTCGAGCACCAGAAAACCGGCGTCGTATTGCGATTCGAGCAGGTTGGCGTGGAAGGTGATGGCCGCCTTGCGGGCGGTGACCAGGTCGGGAAAATACGCCTTGTAGATGTTGGTCCGCAGTTTTTCCTGATCGCGCAGCATGCGCATCTCGGTGGCATGGTTTTCGGCTGAAACGGCCGGGCCAGTGGACACTGCAAGCAGCAGCGCGGCAGCGGCCACGCTCAAGGGTGGGCAAACAAGTTTCATGAAAAAACTCCCTCGTGGGCAAAGTCGGCAGCCTGGTGAGCCCGGCTGCTTCGGCACGCATCGGCGGGTGATCAACCGCGCCAGACGTCCGGCGATTCTGGTGGACTTCGGCGCGCCAAAACGCGGAGTCCACACATGCGGCGCGTAATTTTCTGGCTATTGGCAGGGGCTGCTTTTTGCAGTAGTGCCAGCGCATGCGAAGGCCGTGTCGACGACTGGTCGAAGAGCTTTCTTTCGCTGCGGGCGGTGCGCGGGCATTTCGACGGCGGGCCGTGGACGGCCTCGGTCGACCGCTGGGGCGGCGAGCGTCACCAGGCGATGTTGTGCCTCGCGACACAGGCGTCGGCCCAAGCCGTGGCCACCACGCAGCTGCTGCGCTGGATGGGGCCGCCGGATGAGCGCTTGCGTTGCCCGTCGGCCGACTGTCAGCCGTTTGCGGCCGATGCCGCCGCAGCCGGCGAACTCTGGGTCTACCACTGGCGCGGCCAGCACGACCGATTGGCGTTTGTGATCACCCGCAGGCGCGTCAGTGTCGCGACCTGGGCCCATGCGGGCGAGTGAGCAAGCGCCTCAAAGCTTGAGGGTTTTTCGATTCCCCCGTTCGGGCTGAGCCTGTCGAGGCCAGCGCCGTGCACAGAGGCCCTTCGACAGGCTCAGGGCGAACGGAAATCACTTCTCAGTCGTGGGTGCCGATCGGCTTGAACAACTCTTCGAAGTCTTGCGAGGTGAGCCCCGCGTCGCTCGCCACACCCGACAGCAGCGCGTCGGCCAGGCCGGCCTTGCGCGCCTGCAGCTCGAGCATCTTGTCTTCGACCGTGCCGGTGGCGTTGAGCTTGTAGACGAAGACCGGCTTGTCCTGGCCGATGCGGTAGGCGCGGTCGATGGCCTGCTGCTCCACCGCCGGGTTCCACCACGGGTCGTACAGGATCACGGTGTCGGCGGCGGTGAGGTTGAGGCCCACGCCGCCGGCTTTCAGGCTGATGAGAAAGAGCGGCACCTCGCCGGCCTGGAAGCGCGCGACCAGCGCGCCACGGTCCTTGCTTTCGCCGGTGAGCTTGAGGTGGGGCAGCTTCAATCGATCGAGCTCGATCTCGATCAGCGCCAGCATCTCGGTGAACTGCGAAAACACCAGCACACGCCGCCCGTCTTCGACCAGCGTGGGCAGCAGGTCGAGCAGCAGCTCCATCTTGGCCGACGGGTGGTGCGGCCGCGCGGCGCCCTCGCCCATCTTCAACAAGCGCGGGTCGCAGCACACTTGGCGCAGGCGCAGCAGCGCGTCGAGCACCATGATCTGGCTGCGCGCCAGGCCTTGTTGCGCGATCACCTCGCGCAGCTTGCCGTCCATGGTGGCGCGCACGGTTTCGTACAGGTCGCGCTGGGTGCCGGTGAGGTCGACCCGCAGGTGCGACTCGGTCTTCTCGGGCAGCTCTTGCGCCACCTGCAGCTTGGTGCGCCGCAAGAGGAAGGGCTTGACGCGGCGCGACAGCTGCTGCGCACGCAGCGCGTCTTGGCGGCGCTCGATCGGCGTGCGGTAGTGCTCGCGAAACTGCGCCTCGCTGCCGAGCAGGCCGGGGCACACAAAGTCCATCAGGCTCCACAACTCGCCCAGGTGGTTTTCGAGCGGCGTGCCGGAGAGGCACAAGCGGTGTCGTGCGTTCAGGCCCTTGACCGACACCGCCGCCTGGCTGCGGCTGTTCTTGATGCGCTGGGCCTCGTCGAGCATCAGGTAGTGCCACTCCTGCGCGCCCAGCGTGGCCACATCGCGCATGGCCAGCGGGTAGCTGGTGATGACCAGGTGCGCGCCGGCAATGTTCTTGAAGTGCTTGGCGCGCTGCGCGCCGTGCAGCACCACCAGCTTGAGCTCGGGCGTGAACCGTTTGGCTTCGGCCTCCCAGTTGCCGATCAGGCTGGTGGGCACCACCACCAGGCTGGGCCGGTCGAGCCGCCCTGCGTCGAGCTCGCCCTGCAGCAGCGCCAGGGCCTGCAGCGTCTTGCCCAGGCCCATGTCGTCGGCGAGGATGCCGCCGAGCCGCGCGCGGCGCAGAAAGTCCATCCACGACAGGCCGTCGAGCTGGTAGTGGCGCAAGGTGGCC
>NZ_JANOCG010000016.1:0-8601 GCF_031412075.1 Rhizobacter sp. | reverse complement strand
TTAACGAGGCGATCATTTCGCTCTCGGATGGAATCTGCTGGTGCGGCTGGTAGCTGCAGTCAAGGATGCGCGCGCGCAGGATGTCCTTGATCTGCGCATACACCGGCACCGTCGACAAGGGCAGCACCACAGCGGCTGATTTCGCTGCAGGCGGCTGCACCACTCGCAGCGGGGGTGCCGGGTTTGCACCAGAAGAAGCACCAGATTTGCTCATCGCCGGCCCAACTTGTTATGACAAGTCATGCAGAGCAAAGCGTGTGCCAGCGTTGGCCGGACGATGCTGGTGCACGTTCACCTGCCCGTCATGGTCGTGTTCGAAACTGGCGCCGCCCTCTCAAACAACAACTCAGGAGATTCCATGAACGCGACCCACTTGATCGCCGGCTTGCTGCTGGCCGCTTCCCTGACGAGCCCCGCCAGCGCAGACACCTTCGCCAAGCTGAACGAAGCGCTTCCGACCACGGTCGACATCACCGCCACCCATCCGGTGTTCGATTTCGACACCGACGGTTGCCTGCCCAGCGCCGGCGTCAGCCGCGCAGGTGTGCAGAACAGCGGGCTCAAGGCCTCGGGCAGCATCACGGGCGGGTGCCGCGCCAGCGGCTTTCTGGACACGTCCAATACGCTGCACCGCCACGCCTGCATCAGCAGCGGCGGCGCCACTTATTGCGGCCACTTCTATGCCCTGTACTTCCTCAAGGACCAAGCCACCGTGTTGGGCGGCGGCCACCGCCATGACTGGGAGCATGCGGCCGTGTGGACCACCAACGGTGTGGTGACCCATGGCGGCTACAGCGCCCACGGTGACCTGTTCAACAAGCCTGTGGCCCAGTTGCCGATGCACTACGGTCACTTGAAAATCGTGTACCACAAGGATGGCGTGACGACACACGCACTGCGCTTCGCCGGCACGGGTGAAACCGCAGAAAACGCCTATGGCCAGTTCGTCACGCCGTCCATCGTCAGCTGGTACGAGCTGAAAGGTGACGGCATCGGCAACGAGGCCATGCGCAACAAGTTGAATGCCTTCGACTACGGCTCGGCCACCATTCCGCTGCGCGACAACAACTTCCTGACCAACCTGAACAAATACAAGCCGGCGACCTACCCGCCCTTCACCCAGGCCAGCCTGGAGGCGGCAAAACCCTGAGGTCGTGGCGCCGGGTCACCCCGGCTCTTTTCATCCATCTGTCACCAGAATCGGGCAGGGTCTGGTTCGAGCTCCGCACTCCACAGCCCACGGAAGAACCGCATGTCCAAAGACTTCTCCACCATGGAGGACAGCAATCGCTCCTCCAACCCCAGCATCCACGAGGTGAGCGACCCGGCGCGGCGCACGCTGCTGCGCGGCGGCGCGGGCGTGGCGGTGGCCGGCTTGCTGGCGCCGCTTGCCGGCCTGGGTGGCTGCGCGAGCGTGGCCGGCGAGTCGCTGCTTGGCTTCAAGAGCGTGGCGGTGTCGGGTGCCGACACGGTGAGCGTGCCCGAGGGTTACGTCACCCAGGTGATCGCCGCCTGGGGCGAGCCGGTCGGCCTGTCGGGCGACAACCCGGCCTTCAAATGGGACGCCAGCAACAGCCCGGCCGAACAAGAAGCGCAGATGGGCATGCACCACGACGGCATCCACTTCTACGCCACCCAGGGCAGCACCGCCGGCCTGCTGGTGATGAACCACGAGTACGCCGACGACGGCCTGCTGCACCAGGACGGCATGGCCACCTGGACGCGCGACAAGGTGCGCAAGGCCCAGGCCGCTCACGGCGTCTCGGTGATCGAAGTGCAACAACAGGGCGGCCGGTGGGAGGTGGTGCGCCCGTCGCCCTGGGCACGCCGCATCACCGCGTCCACGCCCATGCGGCTGAGCGGCCCCGCCGCCGGCCACCCCTTGCTGCGCACCGCCGCCGACACCACCGGCCGCCGTGTGCTGGGCACCGTCAACAACTGCGCCAGCGGCATCACCCCCTGGGGCACCTACCTCGCCTGCGAAGAAAACTTCATCTTCTACTTCAAGGGCCCCGACGAGCCCGACGCCCACCAGCGCCGCTGGGGCCTGCGCAAGGGCGACCCGGTCGGCTACCGCTGGCACGAGTTCGACGAGCGCTTCGACGCCACCCGGCACCCCAACGAACCCAACCGCTTCGGCTGGGTGGTCGAGATCGACCCGCACAACCCCAGCAGCACGCCGGTCAAGCGCACGGCGCTCGGCCGCGGCGCGCATGAAGGGGCCACCGTGGCGGTCACCAAAGACGGCCGGGCAGTGGTGTATTCGGGCGAAGACGCCCGCTTCGAATACATCTACAAGTTCGTCAGCCGCGACACCATCCAACCTGGCGGCTTTGCCGCCAACGCCGAGCTGCTCGACCACGGCACGCTGCACGTCGCCCGCTTCGACGCCGACGGCCGCGGCCGCTGGCTGCCGCTGACCCACGGCCAGGGCGCGCTGACGGCCGCCAACGGTTTTGCCGACGCCGGCGAGGTGCTGATCAAGACCCGCCAGGCCAGCGACCTGCTGGGCGCCACCAAGATGGACCGCCCGGAGTGGATTGCGATCGACCCGCAAGGCTGGGTGTACTGCACGCTGACCAACAACAGCAACCGCGGCCAGCCCAACCAGCCCGCCGTGGACGCCGCCAACCCGCGCGCCAACAACAGCATGGGCCACATCATCCGCTGGAAGGAAGACGGCGACTTCGACGCCACCGCCTTCCAGTGGAACCACTTCGTGCTCGCAGGCGACCCCGCCAACGAACGGGCCGAGGCCAAGGGCCAGGTCAAGGGTGACGCCTTCGGCGCCCCCGACGGCCTGTGGGTCGACGCACGCGGCGTGTTGTGGATCCAGACCGACATGAGCACCTCGGCCATGGGCAAGGGTGACCTGCAGGGCCTGGGCAACAACGCCATGCTCGCCGCCGACCCGCGCAGTGGCGAGATCCGCCGCTTCCTGGTCGGCCCGGTGGGCAGCGAGATCACCGGCGCCACCGCCACGCCCGATGGCCGCACGATGTTCATCAATATCCAGCACCCGGGCGAAAGCCCGAGCGAGCGCAGCGACCCGGCCAACCCAAGGCGTTTTTCAAGCTGGCCGGATCACCGTCCCGACGGCCGTCCGCGCTCGGCCACCGTGGTGATCCGCAAAAGCGATGGGGGTGTGATCGGCGCCTGACGACGCAGGCGTCAGAGCTGCACGCGGGCCTGCCCGATGCCTTCGAACTGCACGCTCACCAGGTCGCCCGCCTGCGCCGGCAAGGCACCGCACCAGGTGCCGGTGGTCACCACGCTGCCGGCCGCCAGCACGGCGCCATCGCGCGTGGCGTGGCGCAGCCAGTCGGGCAGCACCCAGGCCGGGTCGCCGCAGGTGTGTGTGCCAAGGTGGTCGGTGACGCTGTCGCCGATCTGCACACGGCAGGGCTGGGCCGACCAGTCGCGCGCCGCTTCTCCCGACCGATACGGCACCCACTCGCCGAGCACCAGCGCCGCATGCGATTGCAGGTCGGCCAGGCGCAGCAGCGCCGGCGCCTTGAAGGCCTGCTGCCAGCGCGAATCGACAATCTCGATGCTGACGCACATCGCGTCGACCAGCGCGCTCGCCGAAGCCACATCGAGCGTGGCCGCGAGGGCGGCATCCACCGGCTGACCGAGCCGCAGCGCGATCTCGGCCTCGATGTAGCGCAGGCGAAACGGCCACGCCTGCGCATCGGCCGGGCTGGCCCACACGCCGGCCGGTGGCAGCGGGGCGTGCGTCATCACCGCGCTGCGCGAGGCGCCGCCCGACTTCCAGTGACGCGGCGGGCCGTCGCCCATGTCATCGAACCAGCCCAGCTCGTTGGCCATCGCCGCCTGCACCCGATAGGCATCGTCGGCCGTGGGCACCGCCGCAGACAGGGCTTGGTCGTCGCCCACCTGGCCCGTGCGGCGGGCGGTCAGCAAGGCCTCGATCACGTTGTCGATGTTCATGCGGTGCACTCCTCAGGGTGTGATGGGTTTGAGCTGGGCATCGGCCATGCCGACCAGCAGGGCGCGGCCATCGCTGGCCACACGAAACTCGCCGAAGCGGGCCTGCTCCCAGCGCTGGCCATCGCCTTCGCGGAAGAACCAGGCGTCGGTGACCAGGGTCCAGCTGCCGTTCTTGGGGCTCAGCTCGATCACCAACTCGTCGGCGGCCAACGGCACGCCCGGGTGGTGCGGGCCCAGCAGCGTGGCCACACCGCGTGCGTCGCGCCGCGCCCGCACCTGTGGGCGGGCTGCGGTCACACCCGGCGGCGCAAGCTGGACCATCTCCTCCGGCAGGCGGAAGTTGAGCCGCATGAAGTCACCCTGCATCAGCGAGCGCGGGTCGGCCGGCGCCAGCGCCACGAACACCGGTTGCCCGCGTGCGATCAGGTCTTGTTTTTGCCAGATGGAGAAGCTCGCCACGGCGAGGGTCACCATGCTGCCCGCGACCACCCAGGCCGCCGCAGGGCCGAGGCGACGCGCCGATGAACCTTTGTGCGATGCGGCGGGCGCCTCTCGCCGCATCAACCACCACGCCAACGCGCCCAGCGCGGTGCCGGCTGCGACCAGCAGCAGTGCCTTGTGCGCCAGCGGCCAGGCCAGTTGGTAATAGAAGCTGCCCACCACCCAGACGGCCGCCACCGCTGCGGTCGACGCGAGCCGCCAACGGCCGGTGACCAGCGTGCCCACCAGCGCCAGCGTGATGCCACCCAGGGTCGGCAACAAACCCGCCAGGCCCACCCACAACAGCACCACCAGCACCAAGGGCAGCTGCCGCAACAGCGGCCAGGCGCGTGCGATCCAGGCCGCCGCCCACAGCGCCAGCAGCGCACTGAGCGCCTGCATGCCCAGCCACGCCACATGGCCGCGAGCCGCGCCCGAGCTCACCTCGCGTGTCACTTCACCGACCAGGCCACCCCCCAGCGTGCCGCCCACCAGAAAGCTCATGCCCGCCAACGCGGCCAGGCCCACGAGCGTGACCAGCAACCAACCGGCTGCGGCCGACTCGATCAACGCCGCCGCCTCCTTGCGCAAGCGGCCTTGTGCCCACATCGTGCCGAGCCACAACAACAACAGGCCATGGCAAGCCAGCCAGGCTTCGTCGAGCCCGTGGCGACCGAAGAAGAACGAGCGCGGCCCGAGCAGCGCAAAGCCGACCAGCCCGGCCATCAGCGCACCGAACAGCACCCGCAGCCAGTCGCGCGCGATGGCCAGCGCCAGGCCCAGCGTGACCCCGGCGAGCAGCACCGCACCGGCCCGCTCGGGCATGTCGCGAAACACACCAAAGGCCAGGCTGCCGCCACCCACCAGCAAGGCCGGCACCGCGAGCTGTTCCACGAACAACGGCACGCTGCGCGAGCGCAGCACCACCACCGCACCCGCCAGCACCAGCAGCCCGACGACATAAGGCCCAACGCTGCGCGTGATCCAGTCACCGAGCAACAGGCCGACCACAATCAGCAAAGGAATGGCCGCCAGCCACGCGCCGAGCGCCGTGAGCAGCACCACCGGCCAAGGGCGCGGCGCGGCAGGCGCGGGAGCCACATCGGCAGGCCGCACACCCACCGCCACCGGGCGGCCCAGCTCGTCGCCGTTCGTGTCACGCATGGGCACCCCCGTGGCGTTTGCCGAGCTTGAGGATGGTGCTCACCGAGGCCGCGAGCAAACCTGCCGCCAACAGGCCGATCAACAGCAGCGAGCCGATCAGGTCGCCCCGCTGTTCGTCGAACAGCCATCTCGACAGGCCCGCCACCACCAGGCTGTTGAGGCCGAGCGCCACCGCACTCAGCACGAACACGTCGAACGCCACCCGCAGGCACAAGAGCCCCGCCGCGCCCGTCATGACCAACAAGCCCAGCGCGTAATGCGGCGCCACCGTGGTGTGGAACAAGCCGCCCAGCGCCGTGGCCGTGGTCATCACCACCGCCAGCGTGGCCGCCGTGCGCAGGCTCCACAAGCCGGCGCCGGTGAATCGTTGCAGCGGCCGGCTGAGCCACCCCACCAACAGCACGGCCAGCAGCCAGGCCAGCGCGTGGGTGCGCAAGTCTTCGGGCTGCACGCGCCAGCGGTGGCCGAGGTGGGCGTGGGTCCACAAGGAGATCGCCGTCACCACCACCAGCGCCCACGGCGCCCACAGCACATCGCTGCGCGCGCCCAGGCACAAGGGCAAGGCGAGCACCGCCCACAAGGCAAACAACTGCCACGGGTCGGCGCCGGTCTGGTAGGTCTGGCCGAAGTAGGCGAACAAGGCGCCGATGCCCAACATCGCCAGCAGCGCAAGCGGTGCACGCGCTGCCGGTCGCAGCGCCGCGCCTGCGCCCATCACACCGACAAAACCCATCAACAGCGCAAACCGCCCGAAGCGGCCGAGGCTCTCCCAGTTGGCGGCGATCCACATCACCAGGCCAAAGCCGAGCAGCGCGGCTGCCATCACCGCCAGGCCGCGTGGCAACCAGCGCGCGAGCGCGGCGGGTTCGGTCGCGGCATCGTTGCCAAGCTGAAGGTTCACTGTGCATCCCCCCATGTTTGAAGGGCGCATCTTCGCAGACCCCTCACGCGCCCTGTAAGACCTGACAGCTGCGTCTCACCCCTGCAGCTGGGCTAATGCGGCACACCTTGTCGAGGCCCTTGCATGCTGCGTGTGTTGATCATCGAAGACCTGCCCGTCAACATGCTGTTGATGGTCGCCGTGCTGCAACGCGCGGGCCACGAAGCGATCGAGGCCGAGACCGCCGCCGCTGGCATTGCGCTGGCGCGCGAGCAGCAGCCCGACGTGATCCTGATGGACATCCAGCTGCCCGACATGGACGGCCTGGCCGCCACCCGCCTGCTCAAAGCCGACCCGGTGCTGCGCGCCATCCCGGTGATCGCCGTCACCGCCTTCGCGATGAAGGGCGACGAAGACGAGGTGTTTGCCGCCGGCTGCGACGCCTACGTCACCAAGCCGATCCGCTACAAGGAGTTCCTGGGCGAGCTCGAAGCGGTGGCGGCCCGCCGCACCCCGGCACCCTAGCCCGCGGCACGCTGTCAGACAGCGCCCACACGCGGCCAGGGCACCCGCCGACTGGCCCGCGCCAGCACGCCCACCTATGCTCGGTCGACGCGCTTTATCGCGCACTCAAGGAGCACCTCCATGCCGAAGATTTCCGATGTCATCACCCGCCACGTGATCGTGGTGCGCCCCGACGAAACCGTGCAACGTGCGGCCGAGCTGATGGCCCAGCTCAACGTGGGCTCGCTGCCGGTGTACGACGGCCACGCGCTGCTGGGCATCATCACCGACCGCGACATCACCGTGCGCGCCACCGCGTTCAACAAGAGCGCCAGCCAGACCCTGGTGGCCGAAGCGATGACGGCGCAGGCGCTGTCGTGCACCGAAGACGACTCGGTCGAAGATGTGCTCAAGCAGATGGGCGACGCGCAGGTGCGACGCCTGCCCGTGCTCAACCGCGCCAAAGAGATCGTGGGCATCGTCACGCTGGGCGACCTGGCCACACGCCAATCGGTCAAGACCGACACCGCCTTGCGCGAAATCTCGCAGCCAAACGAGTCGGTGACCTCGTTCGCCTGAGCCTCAGGTGGCCATGCGCGTCACCACCGCCTGGCTGCTGCTGAAAGACGCTGCGATGTCGTGGAGCGACGACTACGCACCCAGCATGGGCGCGGCGCTCGCCTACTACACCATCTTCTCGGCCGCCCCCTTGCTGTTGATCGTGGTGGCGGTGGCGGGCCTGGTGTTCGGGCCCGAGGCGGCGCGTGGCGAGATCTTTGCCCAGCTGCACGGGCTGATCGGCAAAGAAGGTGCGCTGGCCGTGCAGGCCCTGCTGCAAAGTGTCAGCAAACCGGCCGAAGGTGTGCTTGCCACGGTGGTAGGCACCGGCGTGCTGCTGATCGGTGCCACCACGGTGTTTGCCGAGCTGCAAGACGCGCTCGACCGCATCTGGCGTGCACCGGTGCGCGAGCGCATCAGCGGTGTGTGGAGCCTGCTGCGCGCACGCGTGCTCTCGTTCGGCATGATCCTCGGCATCGGCTTTCTGCTGATGGTCTCGCTCGTGGTGAGCGCCGGGCTGTCGGCACTCGGGCGCTGGTGGGCCCCGCTGTTCGGCGGCTGGGAGCTGCTGGCACAAATCGCCAACCTGGTGCTGAGCTTCGTGCTCATCACCGTGATCTTTGCGTTGATCTACAAGATCATGCCGCGCGTGCGTGTGGCGTGGCGCGATGTGTGGGTGGGCGCGGCGGTGACCGCCTTGCTGTTCACCATCGGCAAATCACTCATCGGCCTGTACATCGGCCGCAGCGGCGTGACCTCGGGCTTCGGCGCGGCCGGCTCACTGGCGGTGGTGTTGTTGTGGGTCTATTACTCGGCGCAGATCTTCCTGCTGGGCGCTGAGTTCACCTGGGTCTACGCCCACCGCTGTGGCTCGCGGCGCGGCGAGCGGCGGCCCGGTGCCGCGCCCGCACCAGCGACCGACCCGTCTAAGCAAACGATCGCGACTGCGCCAATCCGCCGAGCCGCGCCGTGATGGCAAAAAACTCGGCCACCGTCTCGTCGATGATTTCCTTGGCCGTCTTGACGGAGGTGATAAGGCCGGCGGTCTGCCCGGCCAGCGCAGG
>NZ_JANOCG010000015.1:0-12375 GCF_031412075.1 Rhizobacter sp. | reverse complement strand
TGACATGCAACTCGGTGCCGGTGATGTAGCCGGCCTGCGGCGAGGCGAGAAACGCCACTGCATGAGCGATGTCAGCCGCCTGGCCCAAACGGCCCAGGGGGATTTGCGTCATCAAGGCGTTGGTTTGCTGCTCCGACAACTTCTTCGTCATGTCGGTTTCGATGAAGCCCGGCGCCACACAATTGACCGTGACACCCCGGCTGCCCAGCTCACGCGCAAACGAGCGTGTCATGCCGGCCACACCGGCCTTGGCCGCTGCGTAGTTGGCCTGGCCGGCGTTGCCACTGGCACCCACCACAGAGGTGATGTTGATGATGCGGCCATACCGCTGCTTCATCATCGGCTTGGTCGCCGCGCGGCTGGTGCGGAACACGGCCTTGAGGTTGGTGTCGATGACGGCGTCCCAGTCATCGTCTTTCATGCGCATCGACAGCATGTCGCGGGTGATGCCGGCGTTGTTGACCAACACATGCAGGCCACCGTGCTCCTTGACGATCGCATCGATGGCGGCGTCGACGCCCGGGCCATCGTTGACGTTCAGGCAAAGGCCACGGCTGCCGGCAAAAGCGCCCAACGCCTCGGTGATGGCCTGCGCGCCAGCATCGGTGGTGGCAGTGCCGATGACCTTCATGCCAAGCGCCGCCAGCTGCAACGCGATCGCACGACCAATGCCACGCGACGCACCGGTCACCAGGGCGATCTGCCCCGCGGTTTGAACCTCGCTCATGCCAGCAGCCCTTTCGCTTCAGCCAGGGTTGCGGGATCGAACATGGGCAGGCCGGTCGCCTCAGCGTCAATACGCTTGACCATGCCGGCCAACACCTTGCCCGGACCACATTCGACGATGTGGGCAATGCCCCGCGCACGAATCGCCTGGATCGTCTCGACCCAGCGTACTGCGCCGAACGATTGGCGGTAGAGGGCTTCGCGAATGGCTTGCGGATCGGTCTGCACCGCCACGTCGATGTTGTTGATGAGCGGGATCTGCGGCGCGGCGAACCGTGTTTCAGCGAGACGCGTCTTCAGCTGTTCAGCCGCAGGGCGCATGAGGCTGGAATGGAACGGGGCCGACACGGCTAGCAGCAACGCGCGTTTGGCGCCTTTGGCCTTGAGCACTTCGCAGGCCTTGTCGACGGCGGCCTTGGTGCCCGCGATCACTGTCTGCTTGGGGTCATTGAAGTTGGCCGCTTCCACTGGCTCATTTGTCAGAGCCGACGCTTCAGCGCAGCCTTCGATCACCACCGATGCGTCGAGGCCAAGGATGGCGGCCATGGCGCCCTGCCCCACCGGCACGGCCTGCTGCATGGCCTGGGCGCGCAAGCGCACCAAGGGCAGCGCTTGAGCCAGCGTCAGCGAACCCGCCGCCACGAGCGCCGTGTACTCACCCAGTGAATGCCCCGCCACCACGGCCGGTTGCGCGCCGGTTTCAGCCAGCCAGGCACGCAGGCAGGCGACACCGGCCGTCAGCATGTAGGGCTGGGTGTTGGTGGTGAGGTCGAGTGTTTCCTTCGGGCCTTGCGCCATGATGCTGGCCACGTCTTCACCGAGCACCTCGGAAGCTTCAGCGAGGGTCGCGCGCACAGCGGCGTGATCGCCCCAGGCATCGAGCATGCCAACCGACTGCGAGCCTTGGCCCGGGAAAACGAATGCGAACGGAGTCATGTGACAGCGCTTTCTTCTTGTCGTCGCAGTGGAGGTTCGGGCGGGCTGTGGCTCAGAAGTCGAGCAGCACGGCACCCCAGGTGAACCCACCCCCCACGCCTTCGAGCATGACAGTGTCGCCGCGCTTGACGGAGCCGGCACGCACCGCGACATCGAGCGCCAGCGGGATCGAGGCAGCCGAGGTGTTGCCGTGTTCGTCGACGGTAACGACGAGTTTGTCGAGCGACAGCTTCAGCTTCTTGGCCGTGCCATGCATGATGCGGATGTTGGCCTGATGCGGGATCAGCCAGTCGATGTCAGCCTCGGTACGGCCCGCCTTGTCGAGCACCGAACGCGCGACGTCTTCGAGCACGCCCACGGCCAGCTTGAAGACGGCCTGCCCATCCATCTTGAGGAAGGGCAAGCCCATCACCTGCCCGCCCGACATCGCACCCGGCGTGCAAAGAATGTCGGCGTAGCGGCCGTCGGCGTGCAACTCGGTGGCGAGCAGACCTGGCGTGTCACTGGCTTCGAGCACCACGGCGCCGGCACCATCACCAAACAACACGCAGGTGGTGCGGTCGGTGAAATCGAGGATGCGTGAAAACACTTCTGCGCCGATCACCAGGGCCTTGCGCGCGGCGCCGGTGCGAATCATCGAGTCCGCCACCGTCAGGGCGTAGACAAACCCCGAGCACACGGCCTGCACGTCAAAGGCTGCACATCCCTGAATGCCGAGCTTGCGCTGCACGATGCAGGCGGTCGAGGGGAACACCATGTCGGGCGTGGACGTGGCCAGGATGATCAGGTCGATCTGCGAAGCATCAATGCCTGCAGACGCCAACGCCTGGCGACAGGCCTCGACCGCGAGATCGCTACAAGGCATGTCGGGGGCGGCGAAATGGCGAGCCCGGATGCCGGTGCGCGCCACGATCCAGTCATCAGAAGTTTCAACGCCCTTCGCCCCCAGCTGGGCAGCGAGGTCGGCATTGGTCACGCGTTGAGGCGGCAGGAAGCTGCCGGTGCCCGAGATGCGCGAGTAGCTGGCGGGAAGAGATGGTGTCATGCAGCGAGGGCGTCGCCCGGATTCGTCGGCTCGTCAGCGTCGACACCTGTTGGCATCGCTTCGAGCGTCTCAAGAATCAGGTCGTGTACCCGGTCAAGCAAACAATTGCGGGCCGCATCATAAGCCCGATTCAAGGCCCCCTCGAACGCGAAGGCGTCGGCGGAACCATGGCTCTTGAACACCAACCCGCGCAGGCCCAACAGCGCGGCGCCGTTGAAGCGCCGCGGGTCGATGCGCCGCTTCAGGCTGTTGAGCACCGGCAAGGCAGCAACGGCTGCCATCTTGGTGAAGATGTTGCGGCTGAATTCCTGCTTGATGAACCCGACCAGCGTGGCGATCAGGCCTTCGGCCGTCTTGAGTGCCACGTTGCCGACAAAACCGTCGCACACGACGATGTCGGTCGTGCCCTTGAAGATGTCGTTGCCTTCCACGTTGCCGTAGAAATTGAGGTGGCCGCCTTGTGCCGCCTTGCGCAGCAACTCACCGGCTTTCTTGATGGTCTCGCTGCCCTTGATGACTTCTTCGCCAATGTTCAGCAAGCCCACCGAGGGGTTTTCCTTGCCCTCGACAGCCGACACGAGGGCGCTGCCCATCACGGCGAACTGCAGCAGGTGCTCGGGCGAGCAGTCGACGTTGGCACCGAGGTCGAGCACGGTGGTGAAGCCGTCGCGCTCGTTGGGCATGACCGTTGCAATGGCGGGGCGGTCGATGCCATCGAGGGTTTTCAGCAGATAGCGTGCAACCGCCATCAACGCGCCGGTGTTGCCCGCCGAGACACAAACGTGAGCATTCGGCGGCTGACCAACTGGCCCGGCCTTGAGCTGACTCAGCGCGACGCGAAGGGAGGAGTCTTTCTTTTTGCGAAGGGCGACCTCGATGGGGTCGTCCATCTCGACCACCTCGCTGGCGGCCACGATGGTGCAGCGCTCCCAGCCCGCAGCCGCCGCCAAGGCCTCGGTCTTGCCGACCAGGATCAGGTGGGCTTTGGGATGCGCAGCCAGAAAGGCCTTGCAAGCCGGCAACGTGACCGAGGGGCCGAAGTCGCCACCCATGCAGTCGACGGCCAGACGAACTGCGTCGTTGACAGGATGCGCCAAGGGGGAGTTCATGAATGCCACAACACTGAAGAGCGCGCAGAAAAACAAACACCCGACGCTGCAGCGTGTTGCAGGCCGGGTGGAGGTGTCATTTCAAGCATCAGCGGTGAACGCGAGGTGTCGCGAACAGGCGCCACGGGGCGCCGCACGCCGCTGAAGGATCAGGCGTCTGCCTTGGTCTTGAGCACCTTGCGCCCACGGTAAAAACCGTTGGGGCTGATATGGTGGCGCAGGTGCGTTTCACCGGTGGTCGGCTCGATGGCCGTGCCCGGGTTGGTGAGCGCGTTGTGTGCACGATGCATGCCGCGCTTGGAAGGCGACTTCTTGTTTTGCTGGACAGCCATGGAATGCTCCTTAGATCTCCTGCAGCTCGCGCTCTCACAAAGGGAGCGCAGGAGCCAGGGGGTTGGTGCCGTGGGTGGACACCCGAACGGAAAGCCTGCAATTCTAGCATGCCATCACGAGCACTCGCTCAGTTGGGCAGGCCGCCCCGCTTGAGGGCTGCCAAAGCGGCAAACGGATGAGGAGCCCCATCTTCCGGCAGCGGCTCCGGCTCGCCAGCCAGCAACGGCTGAGGGCATCTTTCGTGACGGGGCACGATCGGCAAGGCCAGCAGGAGCTCGTCTTCGATCAGCTCGCGGACGTCGAGCGAGCGGGTCAGGGCCAGCACATCGTCTTCGCTGTCGGAGTCGAGCTCGGCCGCGGTGTCTTCCCCGTGCACGAACAGAAACGAACGCTGGGCCGTCACGTCGGCGCCCACGGGCATCAGGCACCGCTGGCATTCGAGCGTCACCCGCGTCGAGGCGTCGGTGTGCAGCCAGATTTGGGGCTGCCCGCCGCGAACGGCCCGCAGCTCGCCCCGAGCGCGCCAGGCGACCGGGGTGGCCTCAGCGGACAACACCGTCGACGAGACCAGTCGCTCCAGCTCAGCCAACGGCCACGTGCCTTCGAGAAGCGCGTCGTCGCTCTTGGCAAAGGCCGCCACATCGAGCTTGAGGGGGTCGAAATCACGCGTTTTCATGGGCTGAAGTGTAAGTCTGGGCCTGTCGAGCATGTCCGGGTGGAGGGACAATCCCCGCCATGACAAGCCGCCCCACCCTCATCCTGGGTTCCACCTCACGCTATCGCCGCGAAATGCTGCAGCGGTTGCGCCTGCCTTTTGACGTCCAGGCGCCCCACGTGGACGAAACGCCGCACGCCGCAGAAGCGCCAGCCGACCTGGCACTGCGGCTGGCCCTCGCCAAGGCCCGCGCAGTGGCCCGATTGCACCCGGATGCCGTGGTGATCGGCTCCGATCAAGTGGCTGACCTCGACGGCACACCGATCGGCAAACCCGGCACCCACGCCAAAGCCACCGAGCAACTGCGCGCCATGCGGGGCAAGGCCGTCGTGTTTCAGACGGCGGTGGCAGTGGTGAGCCTCACTCAGGGCTACGAAGGTTCAGCCCTGGTACCAGTGACCGTGCGCTTTCGCAACCTCAGCGACGCCGAAATCGAGCACTACCTGCAAGCCGAGCAACCTTACGACTGCGCTGGCAGCGCCAAGTCCGAGGCCTTGGGCATCGCCCTCTTGAATGCGATCGAATCCAACGACCCGACGGCGCTCGTCGGCCTGCCGTTGATCAAGACCTGTGAGCTGCTGCGCGCAGCCGGTATCGACCCGCTCCAACCATGACGGCGCCCCCTGGGAAGCTGATCCTGATGCCCAATACGCTCGACTTCGGCGTGAACGGCGACGCCGACCTGCAAGAGGTGTTGCCCCTTGGGGTGATACGCACTGCGGCACGGCTGACCTACTGGGTGGCAGAGAACGCCAAAACCACCCGCGCATTCTTGAAACGTGTCGATGCGGTGGTGCCGTTGTTGCAACCGCTGCAGGCCTTGTCCATCGTCGAATTGCCGCGCCCACCCAAAGGCGCTCGCGTCCTCGCACTGCTTGATCTGAAGCCTCTCATTCAGCCCGCCCTGCAGGGCCACGACATCGGTCTGATCTCCGAGGCCGGCCTGCCGGCAGTGGCCGACCCCGGGGCCGCACTCGTGCAAGCTGCCCATGCGCTGGGGGTGAGGGTCGAGGCGCTGGCCGGCCCCAGCTCGCTGCTGCTCGCTTTGGCGGCGAGTGGCCTGAATGGACAAAGTTTTGCGTTCGTCGGCTACCTCCCGGTGGACGCCACGCAGCGTGGCACGCGCATCCGCGAGCTGGAATCCTTGTCCAAACGCGCTGGGCAAACGCAGCTGATGATCGAAACACCGTACCGCAACGAAGCCTTGCTCGCAGCCTTGTTAACCCATCTGAGGGCCGACACCCAGCTGTCGGTGAGCTGCGGGCTCACCCTGCCGCAGGCCTGGACACGAACCGACGCCGTGGCGCGGTGGAAAACCCACACCAGCCCGATGCCGGCCGATGTGCCGGCTGTCTTTTCGCTGCTCGCGCCCTGAGCGCGCAAGGACTCAGGTCGTCGTCGGCTTGCTGCCACCAAACAGCGCCGCCACCTTCTTCTTGGGCTTGATGTTGGGTGAGAGCCCACGCCCGGTCGACGCCGGTGTGGGGGTCTTGTTTTCCCAGGCTGCCGCCGTGTCGGGTGAAGCGCTGGGTTCGTAGGGTTTGTCGAAGAACGGGTCACGCGGCGCCCGCACCGGCTGGGCATAGCTGCGCGCCGGGCGCGGGCTGTCGGCCACCGTCGGAGCAGCCTCCTCACGCACACGCTGCGGACGCTCTTCGCGCGGCGGTCGGGCGTCGTCGAACTCCAGCGGCTCAAGCTCGATCTTCTTCTTGATGAGCTTTTCGATGTCGGCCACCAGACGTGCGTCTGATGAAGATACCAGCGTCACGGCCAGGCCCGACGCCCCGGCGCGACCGGTGCGGCCGATGCGGTGGACATAGTCTTCGGCATTGAAAGGCACGTCGAAATTGAAAACGGCGGGCAGGTCGGCGATGTCCAGCCCGCGCGCGGCCACGTCGGTGCACACCAGCACGTCCACCTCACCGCGCTTG
This sequence comes from Rhizobacter sp., assembly GCF_031412075.1. GTDB lineage: Bacteria > Pseudomonadota > Gammaproteobacteria > Burkholderiales > Burkholderiaceae_C > Rhizobacter. The sequence goes on along the minus strand of NZ_JANOCG010000015.1, from coordinate 5,580 downwards.
AACGCATCGAGCGCCTTCAAGCGCTCGTCTTGCGACTTGTCGCCGTGCAAGGCATTGGTCTTCAGGCCATCACGCTCCAGCGAGCGGGCCAGCCGCGCGCAGCCGAGCTTGGAGTTGACGAACACAAGCGCCTGCGTCAACGCACGGTCTTTCAGCAGCTTGACCACGGCGGCGCGCTTGTCGTCGGTCGCCACGCTGTAAAACCGCTGCTCCACGTTGGTGGCGGTGGCATTCGGGCGCGCCACCTCCACCAGCACCGGGTCTTGCAGGTAGCTCTCGGCCAGGCGTTTGATTTCGGGTGAGAAAGTGGCCGAGAACAGCAGGGTCTGGCGCTGCTTGGGCAGGTAGCTCAAGATGCGCTGCAGGTCGGGCAGGAAGCCGATGTCGAGCATGCGGTCAGCCTCGTCGAGCACCACGTACTCCACCTGGTTGAGCACGCAGTTCTTGGCCTCGATGTGGTCGAGCAAACGGCCAGGGGTAGCGATCAGCACTTCAACGCCGGTTTTCAACTCGAGCGTCTGCGGCTTCATGTCGATGCCACCAAACACCACCATCGCGCGCAGCTTGGTGTGCTTGGAATAGGTCTTGATGCTCTTGGCGACCTGGTCGGCCAGCTCGCGCGTGGGCGCCAGCACCAGGGCGCGCACCGGGTGGCGAGCCGGTGAAGCGCTGCTGTTCTCGTGCTTCATCATCTTGTGCAGCAGCGGCAGCGAGAAGGCAGCGGTTTTGCCGGTGCCGGTTTGCGCGGCACCCATCACGTCTCGCCCGGCCAGCACGATGGGGATGGCCTTGGCCTGGATCGGCGTCATGGTGGTGTAGCCCGATTCGGCGACCGCTTTTTCCAGCAACGGGGCCAAGCCGAGAGAGGCGAACTCCATGGTCTCGGGGGCAGCGGATTCGACGGCATCCTCTTGTGAAGGTACGGTGCCGAGGGTTTCAAGAGCTGTTTCATTCATCCTCGGATTATCTCCCGGGCTAGAAATGCCCCTCGATCGACCTGTGTGGCCCTACTAGAATCGCGCGGATCAGGGAGCCGTCTAGATCGCGGCCCCTCAACAAACACACCTCGATCCCATGATTCTTGTCACCGGCGGCGCGGGCTTCATCGGCGCCAACTTCGTGCTCGACTGGATTGCCGCCACGGGCGAGCCTGTGCTCAACCTCGACGCCCTCACTTACGCAGGCAACCTGGAGAGCCTGAAGTCGCTGGCCGGCGACGCGCGCCATGTCTTCGTGCAAGGCGACATCGGTGACCGCGCCCTGCTCGACCGGCTGCTGGCCGAGCATCAGCCGCGCGCTGTTTTGCACTTTGCGGCTGAAAGCCATGTCGACCGCAGCATCCACGGCCCCGGCGCCTTTGTGCAGACCAATGTGAACGGCAGCTTCACCCTGCTCGAAGCGGCGCGTGGCTACTGGATGCAGCTGCAAGGTGCGGCGAAAGAGGCCTTCCGTTTTCACCATGTTTCGACCGATGAGGTCTATGGCTCGCTGAAGCCCACCGATGCCCCGTTCACCGAAACCCACGCCTACGAACCCAACAGCCCGTACTCGGCCAGCAAGGCGGCGAGCGACCACCTGGTGCGGGCCTGGCACCACACCTACGGTTTGCCGGTGGTCACCACCAACTGCAGCAACAACTACGGGCCCTATCACTTCCCGGAGAAGCTGATCCCGCTGATGATCGTCAACGCACTCGCCGGCAAGCCGCTTCCGGTGTACGGCGACGGCCAGCAGGTGCGCGACTGGCTCTACGTCAAAGACCACTGCGCGGCCATACGCGAAGTGCTGGCCCGCGGCAAGCTGGGCGAAACCTACAACGTGGGCGGCTGGAACGAGAAGCCCAACATCGAAATCGTGAAGACGGTCTGCGCCCTGCTCGACGAGCTCAAGCCCGACCCCGCCGGCAGCTACGCCCGCCTCATCACCTACGTGACCGACCGCCCGGGCCACGACCGCCGCTACGCCATCGACGCCCGCAAGCTCGAGCGCGAGCTTGGCTGGAGGCCGGCTGAAACCTTCGAGACCGGCATCCGCAAAACGGTGCGCTGGTATCTGGACAACACCGACTGGGTGGCCCGGGTGCAAAGCGGCGCCTACCGCGAGTGGGTGGATCGCAACTACGCAGATCGGTCGGCGCGATGAAAATTCTTCTGCTGGGCAAGAACGGTCAGGTCGGCTGGGAGCTGCAGCGAGCACTCGCGCCCCTGGGTGAGTTGATCGCGCTCGACTTCGACAGCGCCGGCCCACTCACCGCCGATTTCTCAAACCCGGAGTCGCTGGCCGCCACCGTGCGCGCCGTGGCGCCACACATGATCGTCAATGCGGCAGCGCACACGGCCGTCGACAAAGCCGAGGGCGAGCCCGCGTTGGCCCGCGCGATCAACGCCTCGGCGGTCGGCGTGCTGGCACGCGAAGCCGCTGCGCTCGGCGCATGGGTTGCCCACTACAGCACCGACTATGTGTTCGACGGCAGTGGCAGCACCCCTTGGCTCGAAGACTCGCCCACCGGGCCCTTGAGCGTCTATGGCCAGACCAAGCTCGAAGGCGAAGAGGCCATTCGTGCCAGCGGCGCACGCCACCTGATCTTTCGCACCAGCTGGGTGTACGCGGCGCGCGGCGGCAACTTCGCCAAGACCATGCTGCGCCTGGCGAAAGAGCGCGACAAATTGACCGTGATCAACGACCAGATCGGAGCACCCACCGGCGCCGAGTTGCTGGCCGACATCACCGCCCACGCCTTGCGCGCCGCGCTCCATCAACCCCTGCTGGGGGGCACCTACCACGCGGTGGCGTCGGGCGAGACCAGCTGGCACGGCTACGCCCAACACGTGATCGAGTTCGCGCGCCAGGCCGGGCAACCGATCAAGGTGGGGGCAAACGCCATCGAGCCCGTCGCCACGAGCGCCTTCCCGACCCCGGCCAAGCGCCCAGGCAACTCGCGCATGAGCACGCAAAAGCTTCAACAGGCGTTCGGCTTCACACTGCCCGCGTGGCAAACCGGTGTCGAGCGCATGCTCAACGAAACCCTGACCTGATGACCTTTCAACCGAGCGGCACCTCATGAGCACAGCAATCGCCCGCAAGGGCATCATCCTTGCCGGTGGCTCCGGCACCAGGCTGCACCCGGCCACGCTGGCCATCAGCAAACAGCTGCTGCCGGTGTACGACAAGCCGATGGTGTACTACCCGCTGGCCACGCTGATGCTGGCCGGCATTCGCGACATCCTGCTCATCAGCACGCCGCAAGACACACCGCGCTTCGAAGCGCTGCTGGGCGACGGCGCCAAGTGGGGCGTCAACATCAGCTATTGCGTGCAACCCAGCCCCGACGGCCTGGCACAGGCCTTCATCCTCGGCAAGACGTTCGTTGACAGCCAGCCGAGTGCGCTAGTGCTGGGCGACAACATCTTCTACGGGCATGACCTGCAAGGGCTGCTGCACTCGGCGGCCGCACGCACCACCGGCGCCTCCGTATTTGCGTACCACGTGCACGACCCCGAGCGCTATGGCGTGGTGGCGTTCGACGCCAACAAACGCGCATTGAGCATCGAAGAAAAGCCCAAGGTGCCAAAGAGCAACTACGCCGTCACCGGCCTGTATTTCTACGATGAACAGGTGTGTGACATCGCCGCCAGCATCAAGCCCTCACCGCGTGGCGAGCTGGAGATCACTGACGTGAATGCGCGTTACCTTGAGCTGGGAAAACTCAACGTCGAGATCATGGGGCGCGGATATGCGTGGCTGGACACCGGCACGCATGACAGCCTCATGGAAGCGGGGCAGTTCATCGCTACGCTGGAGAAGCGCCAGGGCCTGAAGGTGGCGTGCCCTGAAGAGATTGCCTACCGCGCGAGCTGGATCACCGCCGGGCAACTCGAAGCGATGGCCCAACCCATGCTCAAGAACGGCTACGGCCAGTACCTGATGCAAATCGTCAAATCGCAGGTGTTCTAAACGATGAAGGTGACAAAGACCGAGATCGAGGGCGTGCTGATCCTCGAGCCCAGGGTGTTCGGAGATGAGCGCGGGTTCTTCTCCGAGAGTTTTAATCAGCGAGCCTTCGATGAAGCCGTCGGCCACGATGTCGTTTTTGTTCAAGACAACCATTCGCGGTCGACGAGAGGTGTGTTGCGCGGACTGCACTACCAACTGCCACCCCACGCGCAGGGAAAACTCGTTCGGGTTACCCAAGGCAGCGTCTACGACGTGGCCGTGGACGTCCGCCGGCACAGCCCTACTTTTGGACGGTGGGTCGGCGTAGAGCTGAGTGGTGAGAATCACCGTCAACTCTGGCTTCCGCCCGGGATGGCTCACGGCTTCCTCGTTACGAGCGCCAGCGCCGACTTCCTTTACAAGACGACCGATTACTACGCACCCCAAGCCGAACGATCGGTGCGCTGGGACGATTCCGATCTTGCAATCGCGTGGCCGACGCTTCCGGATTCATCGAAGATTTCGGCCAAGGATGGGTCAGCGCCCCCCCTGCGCGATGCCCCCAGCTTCGAGTGAGAACACCTCATGGATCGACATGATCTCAGGAAACGTACTTAGATGTCGCAACTCAATGCCTCTCCCTCATCACACTCGCAAATGACCTCATCGAACCTCACCGTTGCTATTGTCGGATTGGGCTACGTCGGCCTGCCGTTGGCTGTCGCATTCGGGAAGAAGTACCGCACGTTCGGATTGGACTTGTCGGTGGAAAAGGTCGAAGCCTACAAACGCTTTGTGGATCCGACCGGCGAAGTGTCGACCGCAGAACTGACTGCAGCTGCTCAACTCACCTGCACCACCGACCAGGGTGTCCTGTCTGAAGCCGATTTCATCGTCGTGGCCGTGCCAACTCCTGTCGACGATGCTCATCGACCTGACTTCACCCCACTCGTGAAGAGCTCTGAAAGCGTCGGCAAGCACATCAAGCGCGGCGCCATCGTGGTGTATGAATCAACCGTCTACCCCGGCGCCACCGAAGAGGTTTGCATCCCCATCATTGAGCGGCTCTCGGGCTTGAAGTGGAAGCAAGACTTCTTCGTTGGCTACAGCCCTGAACGCATCAATCCTGGTGACAAGGAGAGAACGCTTACCAAGATCGTCAAAGTGGTGGCAGCCGATACACCGGAGACCCTGTCGACGGTCGAGCGAATGTATGGTTCCATCATCGACGCCGGCGTGTACCCGGCCAGCAGCATCAAGGTGGCCGAGGCCGCCAAGGTAATCGAAAACACGCAGCGCGACCTCAACATCGCGCTGATGAACGAGCTAGCGGTCATCTTCAAACGCATCGGTATCGACACCCTTGAAGTGCTCGAAGCTGCCGGCACCAAGTGGAACTTTCTCCCCTTCCGGCCAGGCCTGGTCGGTGGCCACTGCATCGGCGTCGACCCCTACTACCTCACCCACAAAGCCGAGATGCTCGGCTATCACCCGCAGGTGATCCTGGCGGGCCGTCGCATCAACGACAACATGGGCAAGTTCATCGCCGAGCAGACCGTCAAACAGATGCTGGCCGCCAATCTGCGCGTGAAAGGTGCAGACGTCATCGTGCTCGGGCTGACATTCAAAGAGAACTGCGCGGACCTG
>NZ_JANOCG010000014.1:0-5064 GCF_031412075.1 Rhizobacter sp. | reverse complement strand
GCATCGAGCACCCCGAGCTGGAGCTGGAGCTGTCGGTCGAAACCACGCCGGTGCTGACCGAGCTGATGCGCCGCGGCACGCTCGACCTGGTGTTCGCCGCCTTGCCTGCTTCGCACGAGAGTGTGAGAACGCGCCCCTTGCCGCCCATGGAGATGGCCTTCGTGGGCAACGCGCAGATCCACAAGCGCCGCCGCTACACGCTGGCGCAGCTGGCCGAGTACGACCTGCTGACCTTCCAGCGGGGCTCGCAGCCGCACGTGGCCCTGATGGACCTGTTTCGCCAGACGGGCGTGCTGCCCAAGCGCGTGCACACGATCTCGTCGATCTCGGCCATGACGCAGTTGGTGGTCAACGGCTTTGGCATTGCCACGCTGCCGCGCATTGCGGTGCAGCGCCTGCTGCAGTACAGCGAGCTGGCCCTGTTGCGCTGCGACCAGGCGCTGCAACCGCTGCCGGTGTTTGCGAGCTATCGGGCCGACCCGCTGTCGAGCACGGCCGAGACGGTGCTCAATTCGGTGTTTGCCTTTCTCGACCGTGAGGGCAAGCGCCGAACCGCAAGAACTCAGGCCTCGGTCAGCAAGGCCTCGATCAACTGATTCATCGCCGCAAAGTCGGGCTCGCCGACGTAGCGTTTGACGATTTCGCCGCGTTTGTTGATCAGCACCGTGGTGGGCGTGAGCTTCACGTCGCCGAAGCTGCGCGCCACCGCGCCGGTGTTGTCGATCACCACGGTGAAGGGCAGGCGGCGTGATTCGGTGAAATGCACCACCGAGGCGGGTGGGTCGTAGCTCATCGCCACCGCGAGCGTCTCGAAACCGCGGGTGCTGAACTTCTGGTGCGTGGCGACCAGTTGCGGCATTTCCTTGACGCAGGTGGTGCAGCTGGTGGCCCAGAAGTTCACCAGCACCACCTTGCCCTGCAGCTGGCTGATGCGCGCGGGCGTGCCGTCCATGCGCGTGAAGGTGGCATCGGGCGCCATCTCAACGCGGCTTGAAAAATACGAGAGCGCGGCAGTGGCGGCGATTGCCAAAACAACGAGGCCGACGGCAAGATGGCGGGTCAACTTCATCAGGATGTACTCATGCAGCGCAGAAAGATTATGTCAGTCGCCCTCGCAAGCCTGGGCTTGGGTGCCTGGGGGCGTGCTTCGGCGGCTGGCTTGAGCGAGACCGATGCCGCCTCGGGCATCCGCGTTGCCTTGGAGCGCGGCGCCACGGTGGCGGTGGGCCTGCTGGGCAAGACCGATGGATTCCTCGGCAACCCGAAGGTTCGCATTCCCTTGCCGAGTTTTCTCGACGATGCGGTCAAGCTGCTCAAGGTCACCGGCCAGCAAAAGCGCATTGATGCGCTGGAAACGGCGATGAACCGCGCCGCTGAGGCGGCCGTGCCCGAAGCCAAGGCGCTGCTGGTCGCCGCCGTGAAGGGCATGAGCGTGGAAGACGCCCGGCAGGTGATCACCGGTGGCGACGATTCGGTGACCCAGTTTTTTGCCAACAAGACCCGCGACCCGCTGGGCGTGAAGTTTTTGCCCATCGTGACCAAGGCAACCGAAAGGGTGTCGCTGGTCGACAAATACAACTCGGTGGCGAAGCGGGCCGCCAAACTGGGTCTGCTCAAACAGCAAGATGCCAGCATCCAGGCCTATGTGACCGAGAAGGCGCTCGACGGGCTGTATTTGATGATCGGTGAAGAGGAGAAGAAGATTCGCGCCAACCCGGTGGCCACCGGCAGCGCGATCCTCAGGAAGGTGTTCGGCAGTCTGAAATAGGTCAGACGGTTTTCGCCAGCTCGAACATCAGCGCCGAGGGCAGCGACGTGAGGATCGCGTCGCGCCCCACACGCGCCATGCTCAAGCCGCCAAAGCCCGAGATCTCGAAGGTGTTGCCCTCTTCGATGATCTCGATGAACACCACCTCGGCGCCGTCGGCGTCGACCTCACCGCGCAGCTCGTTGAAACGGTCGCCACGCAGCACCGACTCGATGATGATCGCGTGCGGCAGGCCGCCACGGCAGAACTCGCGCGCTTCGTCGACCGAGTTCACGAAGTCGACGATCAGGCCCATGTTGCGGATGGCGTCTCGCACCTGCACACGCACGTCGCGCCGCGAGGCCACCACCAGCACCTGGCTGCCCGAGAGCGGCTTGGCGTGCAGCGAGTTCGAGAAGCCCTGGTCGAGCTCAATGGCGCTCACCCCTTCGAGCTGGTCGCTCACGGTGCGCGGGAATTCGAAGGTCAGGTGCACCTCGGCGCCATCGATCTTGCGTTCGATGGGCAGCCCCATGGTCCAGGCGGTTTGTTGCACCAGGCGCCAGGTCATGGAGTCGAGCACGGCCTGCAGCGCGGGCTCGTCGGCGGCTTCGGTGTGCTGGTCCGCCGGGCGATAGGCAAACTTGGTCGCCAGGCGCGCGTGGGTGGGCCAGGTCTTCACGTCGATGCGGAATTCGATGCCTGAGCGGGCGTGTTCCATGCTCCAGCTGAGCAAGGTGTTGAGCAGGCTGAACAGCAGCGAGGCGTCCACCACCACCTCGACCGGGCGCAGCACCTGCTTGATGTGGATGCCGCGCGCCTGGGTTTCGCGGTTGCGCTCGGTCAGCACGTCTTTCAGCGTTTCGGTGAGCGGCAGGCGCTCGTGGGTCTGGCGCAGCCGGCCCGACGCCAGGCGGGCGATCTGTTGGCCCGACATGCTGACCTGGCGGGCCCGCTGGATCTCGTCGCCCAAGGCACGCAGGCTGGAACGGTCGATGCGGCCGGTGGTGACCAGGGTTTGCACACGGTCCAGCGCGGCGGTCAGCGGGCCGGCGATCTCGGCGCTCATTTCGCTGACGACGTCACGCCAGTGGTCGGGCTCGACGGGCGCTTCTTCTTGGGGGGCTGGTGCCACCGCAACGGGCGCGCGGTGCATCAAGTCGGTCATGTCCATGGGGGCCTCAAGCAAACAGATTTCGTCACAAAGGTGCCAAAACTTGTCGCCAGTGTCCCTTGACTTGGGCGCGCTGTGGCAAGGCAAGCTCGCTCCTCCCCCGGACTTGGGGGGCCGTTTCCACGGGGGCGGAGGTCTAAATGGCCGCTGTTTTACGTAGGGCGGCCAGCTCGGCGGCGCTCCAGCCCAGCTCGCGCAACACCTCCTCGGTGTGTTCGCCCAGGAGCGGCGGCGGGCGGCGGTACTGAACCGGCGTCGCCGACAGTTTCATCGGGCTGGAGACCAGTTGTAATGTGTCGGTCAGTGGGTGCGCCATCGAAACAGTCATGTCGCGCGCCTGCACATGCGGGTCGGCAAACACCTCGGCGAGGTTGTTGATGGCGCCGCAGGGCACCTTGGCGGCTTCGAGGGCGGGCAGCCAGTCATACTTTTTGCGGCTCTTCAATATGTCAGCCAGCAAAGGCACCAGGCTGGCACGGTGGCGCACCCGGTCGGCGTTCTTAATGAAGCGCGGGTCTTGCGCCAGGTCGGGGCGGCCGGCCACGCCGCAGAACTTGGCGAACTGGCTGTCATTGCCCACGGCCAGAATCAAGTGGCCGTCGGAGGTCTCGAACACCTGATACGGCACGATGTTCTGGTGCGCATTGCCGATGCGCCCGGGCGCCACGCCGGTCGCGAGGTAGTTGGCGCCCAGGTTGGCGAGCATCGCGACCTGGGTGTCGAGCAAGGCCATGTCGACGGCTTGGCCCTCGCCGGTGGCGTCGCGGTGGCGCAGCGCGGCCAGGATGGCGACCGTGGCGTACATGCCGGTGAACAGGTCGGCCACCGCCACGCCCACTTTTTGCGGGCCGCCGCCGGGCAGGTCATCGCGCTCGCCGGTCACGCTCATCAGGCCGCCCATGCCTTGAATGGCGTAGTCGTAGCCCGCGCGCTCGCGGTAAGGGCCGGTCTGGCCGAAGCCGGTGACCGAGCAATAGACCAGGCGCGGGTAGAGCGTGCGCAGCGAAGCGGCATCGAGCCCGTAGCGGGCCATGTCGCCCACCTTGAAGTTTTCGATGAACACGTCGCACTGGCCAGCCAGGCGGCGGATCAGCGCCTGGCCTTCGGGCTGGGCGATGTCGACCGTGATCGAGCGCTTGTTGCGGTTGGTGCCGAGGTAGTAGGCCGCTTCGGCGGTGTCGTGGCCGTCGCGGTCTTTGAGGAAGGGCGGGCCCCAGCCGCGGGTGTCGTCGCCGCCCACTCCGTCTTTCATGGGCCGTTCTATCTTGATGACGTCGGCCCCCAGGTCGGCCAATGTCTGGGTGCACCAGGGACCGGCCAGCACCCGCGACAGATCAAGGACGCGCACGCCGGCCAGCGGCTGCGGGGTGGTGGCGGGGCTGGGAGTGGGAAGTGCGCTCATCCAAAGATTGTCATGCAGCCCACCCGATAATGCCGCGATGCTCTGGAACCTTGCCCGTGGCGGCCGCTTGGCCGCGTTGACACTGCTTGCGCTGCTGTGCTCGTGCTCACCCACACTCGACTGGCGCGAGGTGCGCCCCGAGGGCAGCGGCGCGGTCGCGAGGTTCCCCTGCAAGCCATCGGCCGACGCCCGCATGGTGACGCTCGATGGCGCGCGGGTGCGCATGGTGCTGGCGGCCTGCCGCGCTGGCGACGCGACGTGGGCGCTGGCCTTTGCCGACGTGGCCGACCCGGCGCGCGTGACGGCCTCGCTCGCCTCGCTGCGCAGTGCCTCGGTGGCCAACCTGGGCGCACCGGCGCTGTCGCTGGGCCCGATGAACGTTCCCGGCATGACCCCCAACCCGCAGGCCGAGCGGGTGCGTGTGCAGGGCAGGCTGCCCGACGGGGCCGTGGTCACGCTGGAAAGTGGGTTTTTCGTTCGGGGTACCTGGGTCTTTCAGGCCACGGTGATGGGTGTGCAACCCAACGGCGAGGCCGTGGCCAGCTTTTTTGAGAGCCTGAAGCTGCCCTCATGAGCGCGCCGGGCCGCCCCAAGGGCGAATGCCGGAGTGCGCAGCACGAAGGTACTCCAGTGACCCTGCTGCCCCGCACCGCGGTGCTCATGTTTCTGAGCTTCGCGTTTGCCTACTTCCCGTCGGCCCTGGTGCGGGGCGTGGTCGCCACCCTGGCGCCAGCCTTCAGC
>NZ_JANOCG010000013.1:0-7646 GCF_031412075.1 Rhizobacter sp. | reverse complement strand
ACCTCGCCTTCGAGCCGCTCGCGCTGCGCGCCCAGCAGCGAGCGGGCGTCGTCGAGCACCCCCAGGGCGCGCTCGGCGTGCTCGCGCAGCAGCTCGCCTTCGGGTGTGAGCCGCATCGAGCGGGTGGAGCGCTCGACCAGGCGCACCTTGAGCGCGGCTTCGAGCCGCTTCAGCGCGGCGCTGGCGGCGGCCGGGGTGAGGTTCAGCTGGCGCGCTGCGGCGCTCAGCGTGCCGGCTTCGGCCAGGCGCACAAAGAGCTGGAGCTGGGAGAGTTGCAGGTCGGCGGGCAGGTTCATCTTCAAAAGTTTGTTGAAGCTGATTGTGTTTGTGGGGTGATTATCAAACGGGAGGCTGGGTTTTACAGTCCAACCATCGAATCCAACCCCCGGAGTTATGAGATGAAAGCCGTTGCCTACCGCCAGTCCCTCCCCATCGACGCTGCCGAGTCGCTGATCGACGTGACCCTGCCCGAGCCCAGCCCCGGCCCGCGCGACCTGAAGGTGCGGGTGCACGCCGTGTCGGTCAACCCGGTCGACACCAAGGTGCGTGTGCGCGCCGCACCGCCGGCCGGTGAGCACAAGGTGCTGGGTTGGGACGCCGCCGGCATCGTCGAGGCGGTGGGCCCGCAGGTCACGCTGTTCAAGCCCGGTGACCGGGTCTGGTATGCCGGTGACATCACCCGAGCGGGCAGCAATGCCGAGCTGCAGTGTGTGGATGAGCGCATCGTCGGGCGCATGCCGGCGTCACTCTCGTTTGCGCAGGCGGCGGCGCTGCCGCTGACCGCCATCACCGCCTGGGAGGTGTTGTTCGACCGCCTGGAGGTGAATGACAAAACCCAGGGCGCCTTGCTGATCGTCGGCGCCGCCGGTGGGGTCGGGTCGATCATGACGCAGCTGGCGCGCCAACTCACGGGTTTGACCGTGATCGGCACCGCCTCGCGCGCCGAGACCCAGGCCTGGGTGCGCGAGCTGGGCGCCCACCACGTCATCGACCACACCCTGCCGCTCACGGCCGAGCTGCAGCGCATCGGCCTGCCGAGCGTCAGCCACGTGGCCAGCCTCACGCAGACGCATTTGCACTACGCCGAGATCGTCAAGGCGCTGGCGCCGCAGGGCCGCCTCAGCCTGATCGACGACCCGGCCGTGCCGCTCGACGTGATGCTGCTCAAGGGCAAGAGCCTGTCGCTGCGCTGGGAGTCGATGTTCACCCGCTCGATGTTCCAGACGCCCGACATGCAAGCCCAGCACGATCTGCTCACGCGGGTGTCGCAGCTGGTCGACGAAGGGCGCATCCGCAGCACGCTGGGCGAGCACTTTGGTGCGATCAACGCCGCCAACCTCAAACGCGCGCATGCCTTCATCGAGAGTGGCGTGGCGCGCGGCAAGGTGGTGCTCGAAGGCTTTTGACCTTGCGCAAGCGGCCTTGACCTGGCCTCCCTACCATCCCGCATCCACACACGCAGAGCCACCCCCATGCCTTCCTTGTTCGAACCCACCCGCATCGGCGACATTGCCGTCACCAACCGCATCGTCATGGCCCCGCTCACGCGCAACCGCGCGGCGGCGAACCAGGTGCCGTCGGAGCTGGCCGTCACCTACTACGCCCAGCGTGCCAACGCCGGCCTGATCGTCACCGAGGCGAGCCAGATCAGCCCCGAAGGCCAGGGCTACCTCGACACACCCGGCATCTACAGCCCCGAGCAGATCGCCGGCTGGAAGAAGGTGACCGATGCGGTGCACGCGCAGGGCGGCAAGATCGTGATCCAGCTCTGGCACGTGGGGCGCGTGTCGCACGTGAGCCTGCAGCCGAACGGCCAGGCGCCGGTGTCGTCGACCGCGCGCGTGGCCCAGGGCAAGACATTCATCAAAGGCGGCTTTGCCGACACCTCCGAGCCGCGCGCCTTGCGGCTCGATGAAATTCCGGGCTTGATTGCTGCGTACCGCCAGGCCGCGCGCAACGCCATCACGGCGGGCTTCGACGGGGTGGAAGTGCACGGCGCCAACGGCTACCTGCTCGACCAGTTTTTGCGCGACAGCATCAACGACCGCACCGACGCGTATGGCGGCTCGATCGAAAACCGCTCGCGCCTGCTGCTCGAAGTGATGCAGGCCGTGGTGGCCGAGATCGGCGCCGGCCGCACCGGCCTGCGCCTGAGCCCGGTCACCCCCAGCAACGACGCGGGGCAAGACAGCCAGGCGCAGACCTTGTTCAACCATGTGGTGGAGCAGCTTGCGCCGCTCAAGCTCGCCTTCTTGCACCTCATCGAAGGCCAGACCGGCGGTGCGCGCGACGTGGCACCGTTCGACTACGAAGCCCTGCACCGGCTGTACAAGGCCAACCACCCCGCCGGCGCCTGGATGGTCAACAACGGCTACAACCGGCAGATGGCGATGGACGTGGTGGCGAGCGGCGCGGCCGACCTGGTGGCTTTCGGCCGGCCTTTCATCAGCAACCCCGACCTCGTACGCCGCCTGAAGGAAGACGCGCCCTTGAATGCGCTGAAGCCGGCGCTGTTGTACGGCGGTGGGGCAGAGGGTTACACCGACTACCCGACGCTCGAAGGCGCCACGACCGCCTAACGTTTGTGCGCGGCATTCAGCCGCGCGCGGAACAGCTCCTGGATGCCCACCTCGCGTGGGCCCGGGATCAGCTCGAACTGCTCCCCCGCCTGCAGCGTGCCGGCCACCCGCACCGCCAGATAGAAGCCGCACCAGCCGTTGGCCGCCATCAGCTTGGTGGCCTGGTTGAAACCCATCGCGGCGTTGAACTTGAAGCAGGGGAAACGCGGCTCGCTGACCGCCAGCTCGCAGTGCGGAAAGCGCAGCACGTCGCCGATCCAGACCTGGTTTTCCAGCAGACCCGCGAGGGTGAGGTTTTCGCCCAGGCTGCCCCGCGGCAGGGCTTCATCCCACAGCGCCACCTTGGCCTGGGCGCGCACCGTCTGCCAGAAGGGATAGTGCTCGGAGGGGTAGGCGTAGACCGCCTTGGAGAGGCCGCCGTGCACCGTGAGGTCGGCTTGTTCGTCGCCCGCCAAACCGAGCGGCTTGACGGCAACCGGCTGCGCCACCGGCAGCTTGCCGATGGCTGTCATGACCTTGCGTCCGTTGATCACGACCTCGCGGGCCAGGCTGACGTTGACGCTGATCAGGGTGTGCGGCATGGCGGGAATCATGCCGCATCGTTGGCGCTAGCGCGGCGCGGGTCGCCAGCCGCGCAGGCTGCCCGCGACGCGCCGGCCCTGCGGGCCACCCACCCATTGCCCAAACAGCTTGGCCGCCGGGTGGTTGACGCGGAAGGAGCGCATCACATGCACCTCGTTCACCATGCGTGCGTCGCCCTCGACCATGATCGCCAGCGGCTTGCGGCCACGCGCCACCCACACGCCCCGTTCCACCAGGGTGTAGGCGTTCTCGGCGATGGCCTGTTGCAGCGGGTCGGCCTTGCTTTCGACGAACCAGGGCGCCGCCGGTGACACCTTGGCCGCGCGCCACAGTGCCAGCGAACCGACATGCGCGCCGCTGCCATTGGGACCGCCGATGAAGCGGGCTTTTGCGTCGGCGATCCTGGCCAGCGCGAAGGCGATGTCGGGTTCCTTGGCCACGCCGACCGGGTCCTTGGCCTTCTTGCCGACACCTTCGAGTGGGCCGACCAGCACGAAATCGCCTGTCGCGACCAGACGGCGGTCATGGGCCAGGCCCTGCTTCTCGAGCTTCAGCTCGAGCTCCGGCGCATTGGTCATGGCGGCGTCGATCTCGCCGCGCTCCAGGGTGTCGAGCAGGTAGGCGCTCAAGCCCGGCACGAGCTGCACCGCCACCCCGGTGTCACGGCCGAAACCTTTCTGAAACTGGCTCGCCAGACCCGAATCGATCAGGGCCCGCTCGACGCCCAGGCGCATCGGGTCGGTTAGCGATTTGCGCTGCGCAGCGTGGGCGGCGGGCCAGGCAGAAGCGGCCAATGCGGCCAGGATGGAGCGGCGATCAAGCGTCATTCGATGATCTTAAGGCGGTGATGACGCCCGGCGCCCGGCCGCTTTCACCCGCCCTGCGGCACAAGTTCACAACACCGCGGCATAGCTGCATGCAAAAGTTGCATGACCCCCTAAGACCCGGTGGTTACAGCGCGATTACATTGAGATGACAATCTTTTCGGATGTCCGTGCGGCATGGGGCGAGCCCCCTCTGAACCTGTCTTCAGGTGAACAAAGAGGCTCGCCCGATCCCGCTTTAACTTTGATGATTGGACTGACCATGAACCGACCCGTGATGGAGGGCTTGCGCTTGAACGTGCCCGCCTATGTCAAACATGCCCGCCTGGTTGCCTGGGTGGCCGAGGTGGCTGCGCTCACCGAAGCACGCGACGTGTACTGGTGTGACGGCAGCAAGGAAGAGTACGACCGCCTGTGCGCCCAGCTTGTGGCCGCCGGCACCTTCAAGAAGCTCAAACCCGAGCTGCGCCCCAACAGCTACCTGGCGTGCAGCAGCCCGAGCGACGTGGCGCGTGTCGAAGACCGCACCTTCATCTGCAGCGAGAAAAAAGAAGACGCCGGCCCCACCAACAACTGGATGGCCCCGGCCGAGATGCGCGCCTTGCTGCAAACCGGGGACGCCGCCCTGTTCAAAGGCAGCATGCGCGGTCGCACGTTGTATGTGGTGCCGTTCAGCATGGGCCCGCTGGGTTCACCGATCGCGCACATCGGCGTGGAACTGTCTGACAGCCCGTATGTGGCTGTCAACATGAAGATCATGACCCGCATGGGTCGTGCGGTGCTCAACGTGCTGGGTGAAGACGGCGTCTTCGTGCCCTGCGTGCACACCGTGGGCGCCCCGCTCGAAGCCGGCCAGAAAGACGTGGCCTGGCCGTGTAACACCACCAAGTACATCGTCCACTACCCCGAGACCCGCGAGATCTGGAGCTACGGTTCCGGTTACGGCGGCAACGCGTTGTTGGGCAAGAAGTGCCTGGCCCTGCGCATCGCCTCGACCATGGGCCGCGACCAAGGGTGGCTGGCCGAGCACATGCTGCTGCTGGGCGTGACCAGCCCCGAAGGCAAGAAGCACCACGTGGCGGCTGCTTTCCCGAGCGCCTGTGGCAAGACCAACTTCGCGATGCTGATCCCGCCGGCCGGCTTTGAAGGCTGGAAGGTCACCACCATCGGCGACGACATTGCCTGGATCAAGCCCGGCAAAGATGGCCGCCTGTACGCCATCAACCCCGAAGCCGGTTACTTCGGTGTGGCCCCCGGCACCAACACCAAGACCAACTCCAACTGCATGGACAGTTTGAAGCGCGACGTGATCTTCACCAACGTGGCGCTCACCGACGACGGCGACGTGTGGTGGGAAGGCATGACCGACACGCCGCCCGCGCACCTGATCGACTGGCAAGGCAAGGACTGGACGCCCAAGATCGCCAAGGAAACCGGCGCCAAGGCCTCGCATCCCAACGCCCGCTTCACCGTGGCCGCCATCAACAACCCGGCGCTCGACGCCGAGTGGGACAACCCGGCGGGTGTGCCGATCGACGCCATCATCTTCGGCGGCCGCCGCTCGACCACCGTGCCGCTGGTGACCGAAGCGCGCAACTGGGTCGAAGGTGTTTACATGGCCGCGACCATGGGCTCCGAGACCACCGCCGCCGCTGCCGGCCAGCAAGGTGTGGTGCGCCGTGATCCGTTCGCCATGCTGCCCTTCATGGGCTACAACATGAGCGACTACTTCCAGCACTGGCTCAACCTGGGCAAACGCCTCGAAGCCGAAGGCGGCAAGCTGCCCAAGGTCTACTGCGTCAACTGGTTCCGCAAGGGCGATGACGGGAAGTTTGTCTGGCCGGGTTACGGCGAGAACATGCGTGTGCTGAAGTGGATGCTAGAGCGCGTCGAAGGCCAGGGCCAGGGCGTCGAAAACATCTTCGGCGTGAGCCCGCAGTACAAAGACCTGAGTTGGAAGGGGCTGGACTTCAGCCAGGCCCAGTTCGACCAGGTGACCGACATCGACAAGGCCGCTTGGCGTGCCGAGCTCGACCTGCACGCCGAGCTGTTCACGCAGCTGGCGTACCACCTGCCGGCCGAGCTGACGGCGACCAAGGCCAGGCTGGAAAAGCGTTTGGCGGCCTGATCAGCTTCTAACGCCCACAAAAAAGCCCGCTTCGTGCGGGCTTTTTGTTGGTCGCTCGGTGACGGGCGAAATCAATTGCCGTAAAGCATTTCGTGGCGGTCGGCCGCGGCATACAGCTCCGAGGCGAAGCGCGGGTCGGCGCTCTCGTAGCGGTGGGCCATGGCGCGAACGCGTGCGGCTTCACGCGATGGGTAGCGGGGTGCGGCAGGACGGGGCCGGTTGAACAGCGCGATGACGGCGGCAAACAACTCGCCCAGCGGTGCGGCAAAACGCGGCGCGGTGCGGGTTTGGGGAACTTGGAGGCTGATGGTGTTGCTCATGGTGTGCTCCTTCGGGGCATCTCTGTCGCCCCACTTGGAGCGTCATTGAGGGCAATCATAAGGGTTAACACTAGTGTCTGCCCAATCAAGAATGTGAATCCGTGATATTCACCGCGCAAATGTCTTGGTACAAGGGCGCATGAACTTCCAGACCCTCGACCTGAACTTGCTGCGGGTGTTCGACGCGGTGATGTCAGAGCGCAACCTCACCCGCGCCGCCTCGCGCTTGGCCCTTACCCAGCCGGCGGTGAGCAATGCCTTGCGGAGATTCAGGGAGTCTGTCGGTGAGGAGCTGCTCACTCGCGTGACCCACGGGGTGGTGCCGACCCCCTACGCCGAAATGTTGTGGCCCGAGGTGCAGGCGGCTTTGGCCCAGCTGCGCGCCGTGCTCGACCCCGGTGACTTCGACCCGCAGCGCGACAGCATCAACTTCCGCCTGGCGATGGCCGACGCCACCGCCGCGGTGCTGTTGCCGCCCTTGGTGGCGCACATCGAAGCAAGCCAGGCGCTGGTCAACCTGCGGGTGTTGCCGCTGACCACGCGTGACCCGCGTGCGCTGCTCGAGCGCGGCGAGGCCGACGTCGCGGTGGGTTACTTCCCCGAAGCGGTGGCCGAGCTGGCGACGCGCGGTCAGCAGAGCGCGCTGCACCATCAGCGCCTGGGCGAAAGCGAATACGTGTGTGTGATGCGTTGCGGCCACCCGCTGGCCGAGGGCGAGTTGACGCTCGACGACTTTTGCGCCGCGCACCACCTGCTGGTGAGCTTTTCAGGCCGGCCGCACGGTTTTGTCGATCAGGCCCTCACCGCGCTGAACCGCTCGCGGCGCATCGTGCTCACGGTCAACCAGTTTTTCACCGCCGGGCGGGTGGTGTCGCGCAGCGACCTGCTCACCGTGCTGCCGGCGTCGTTTGTCGACGCCACGGGCTACAGGGCGCAGCTGGTGGAGCGGCCCCTGCCGATGGCGATGGCACGCATCCACGTCGAGGCCATGTGGCACATGCGGCACGACCGGGTCAGTGCGCACCAGTGGTTGCGGCAACGTCTGGTCGAAGCCGCACGACCGCAGGCCGCGGCGGCGTGACAATCACGCCTAGACCCATTGCCCGAGACCGCCCATGTCTGCCCATTCCGACCTGACCGACGCCGAGTACGCCGAGCACGACGTGCTGCTCGCCGCCACGCCCGAGCCCCTCCAACCGGTCGACTCCGACAT
>NZ_JANOCG010000012.1:0-4023 GCF_031412075.1 Rhizobacter sp. | reverse complement strand
CCAAGCTCGGCCAGCGGGGCCCACGAGATGAGCGCCTCATCGGGTCGGGCATTTGTCAGATGAAGCAAACCAAGTTGGAAACTCGCGATGGCCAAGTCTGGCTTGACAGCAACTGCGCGCTCGAAGTTTGCAAGTGCATCGTCCATCAGGCCGATCTGAGCGTATTCACTTCCCAAGAGGAAAAGTGCCTGCCCGGTTGCATCAGCCCTCGTACTGGCTTCCTTGAGATACGTCAGCGTGCGACCAGAGTCGCCCCGCCGAGATGCGTCTAGAGCCAGCGCGAAAAGCTCGGGTTGGGTCAGTGCGGCAAGATGGTTTTCCATGCTGGTTTTCGATGGTCGTCAAACTAAATTGTATGTGGACAGTAGATTTCAGCGTGCGATTGACCATCGCTTCACCAAGCGCTGAACCACTACACATGTCGCGAAAAGAAGCGTCGTCACTTGCATCCCTAGCTCGGAGTCGAACTCAACAGCTCGCCAACGGAGTCTGGCGAGAACGTCGTTGTACCAAACCTAAGCTCTGGCCTCGTCCCGCCGAATTTGAGGCTGAAGCTGCCTAGTACAAGCTTCCAGTCCGCCGACCGTTACGAAAGCCGTCTCAGCATGTTGGATCCCACCTGAGCATCGGGACCCGCGTCACCCAGCACACTCGGAAGCTTGAGTTTGACTCATCACACCTGCGAACGATTCGTCATAGCTGAGATTGCGCATGCGACCACTTCGCAAGGCGGCCTCAACCTTTTCAAGCCTCGATGATGCCTGTAGTAGGGGTGAACATCTCACAACGATGGCTCAATGCAATAGCGAAAGGCAGCCGCACGCAGGTGCACCTCAGGCGTGACGAGGTCGTGGGAGTGGGTGTTCATGGTCCGACGAATTGAGGCAAGCGAAGCGCTTGTGAAAACGGCGGCAGACCGCCTATCTCTGCACTCACCAATGAAACCAGTATTCGCTCGAATCGGGGTCGTGAGACCGCTGGATTCGCGCCCAAAACCATCGCGCCGCCCATGACCGGCGGGTGAGCGCCGCACGCAAAGCGACGCAAAGCCGCCTGTAAGGCGACCCCGAGCCGACGGGAGTGACGAGCATCCGTCGCGTGCCGACGCAAAGTCGACGCCAAGGCATCCGAATGCCGACGCTTGCCGCCTCGAAGCCGCTTCGAAGCGGTCGCGAAGCCGCTGGAAAGACGACGAAATCCAGCATGCGACGCAGCCCATCCGTGACCTAGCTTATTGACGTCACCGTCACACCCCTCAACGAGTCCAAAGTGGAACTGCAACCCAAGCGCCCGCCTGGACGCGTCGACCGCAAGGCCGCCGTGTTTGCCTCCGAGATCGTTCGACTGCGCGGTGCCGGCTACACCTTCGAGGCGATCCGCGAAGCGTTGGCCGAGCTCGGCATCGCCTTGAGCACGAGTGCATTGCGACGCGAGGTACGCCGCCTGCGTGGTCGCTCCCAGGGTGGCTCGTCCGTCTTGCCGTCTGGCATGCACACCGTCCCATCCAGCACGCTGGATTCAACGCCGGCACTGTCCTCACCGCCACCGCAGTCCCGTGCGCCGCCTCGCTCCAGTGTCGCCAGTCGCGAAAGCGCCGAAGCCTTCTTCGACGCCCATCCCAGCAACTTCCTGTATCGAATCCAGGAGACCCCATGAAACTCGCCGTCATCAACTTCTCGGGCAACGTGGGCAAGTCCACGGTGGCTCGCCACCTGCTCGCCCCGCGCATCCCGGGCTGCCCGGTCGTCGCGGTGGAGAGCATCAACGCCGACGACGGCCAGCCGGTGACGATCCGTGGCCGGCAGTTCGCGCAGTTGCAGGAGTTCCTGCAAAGCGTCGACAACGTCGTGGTCGACATCGGCGCGAGCAATGTTGAAGAGCTGCTCAAGCTGATGCAACGCTACCGCGACAGCCACGCGGACTTCGACGGCTTCGTCGTGCCCACCGTGCCGGCGCGCAAGCAGCAGCAAGACACCGCCGCCACGCTGGCGGAGTTGGCGCGAATCGGCGTGGCGCCCGCCCGGCTGCGCCTGCTGTTCAACCAGGTCGAAGACGACAGTCCGATCGAGCGCACCTTCGAGACGCTGCTCGCGTATTGCGCCTCGTGCGGCGTGGCGCAGCCCCGCCCGGGCGCCTGCCTGTCATTCAACGAGGTGTACGCGCTCGTGCGGGGAACCGGTCTGTCCCTGGCCGAGCTGGCCGCGGACGGCACCGATTACAAGGCGCAGATCGCTCAGGCCGACTCGCAGTCCGACAAGCTGGCACTGGCGCAGCGGCTGGCGATCCAGCGCCTGGCGCGCGGCGTGGTCCCGGAACTGGACGCCTGCTTCGCTGCCCTGGATCTGCAAAGCCTGGTGCGTTCGCGCGGCGACGACATGAGGCCTGCCGCATGACGCAGCCAAACACCACCCGCGAGGCCTTGATCGTCGAGGCCCTGGGTGACGCGGCCCGGCTGATCCGACAGGTCGAGGCCCTGGCGCCGTTGCTGGACCAGTCGCGCCAGGCGCTGGCAGACGCCCACCGCGGGCTCGCCGAGCAGTTGGCCGTGTTCGAAGCCCAGACCGCAGCGCTGGCGGAGCGGGCCAAGGTTCAGGCGGTGAAGCACATCGTCGCGCGCACCGATGAGGCCGCGCGTCGGTCGATCGGCCTTCAGGGACAGGCCATGGCCGATGCGGCCCGGGTGGCCTTCGGATCCGAGCTCGGGCTCGCCGTGCAGCGCTTGCAATCGGCCATCCAACCCCTGCTGGAGCGTCCCCCGCGTTGGGAACGCTGGCTGACGCACGCCGCGGCCGCGGCGACGGCCTGCGCCGTCACCTGGGTCGTGGCCGTGGCGCTGTGGACACGGTGATCGCCCGCGCGTCCTCAGCCCTTGAGCCGGCGCATTTCCTCGGACAGCATCCACAGCGCACGGTTCAGGCTCACACCGCGGTCGATGCTGCCCACGGGCCGGGTCTGCAGCCGGCGCCCTTGGGCGCTGCGTCCGGGTTGGCCGCCGCGGATCACGTTCTCCTGCACGCGCTGGAAGGTGGTCCACAGGCTGTGGCCCAGGTCTTCGGGCCGGCGCGCCTCGATCAGCTGCTCGGCCGTCACCGGTGCCGGATGGTGCCCGCCGGTTTCCTCCACACCGCGCTCACCGAAACGCAGCGCCAGCGCGGCCGTCGCAAAAGCGATCTCCTCCGGCGGCTGGAGCTGCAGCGCCTTCATCGCCTCGGTGTGCTCGTTCACCGCCTCGAACTCGTCGAGCACGCGGAACGCGCCTTCGATCACCTCGCCCTGGATGCTGCCCTTGTGCGGGATGCGGATGTCGTCCACCACCTCACCCACCACCAGGCCGTTGCAGCAGACGAAGCGGAACATGCCCGCGAGCATCTGGTACGCGCTGGCACCGTCGTGGCTGTTGATGAGGATGATCTCGTTTGCTTCGGGGCGGGTCTGCACCTGGCCGCTTCTGTCGCGGTGGTGGCGCCTGCGGATCATGTGTTTGGTGAACTCCGCCTTGCCCTCCACGCGGCTTGCGCTCTGCGCGACCATGAAGGGCTCGAAGCCCTCCTTGCGCAGGCCGCGCAGCACGTCGATGGTGGGGATGTAGGTGTAGCGCTCGGAGCGGCTCTCGTGTTTGCCCTCGGCGAAGATGGACGGCGCCGCAGCGCGCATCTGGTCCTCGCTCAGCGGGTCATCGCCGCGCAGGACGCGGATGTTGCGGGCAAAGCGGGTGGCGAGGTGTGCCCGCGTTTCGGTATGGGTTGAGTACATGTCGGTTCCTTCAATCGTCGGGTTGGATGAAGGGGCGAAGCCGGAGCCCGAAGCGAGCCCGGCTTCGCACGGCTCGTTCAGAGCGGGATCGGGTCGCCGTGCTCGTCGAGCTCGGCCTGGGCCGTGGCGGCTGCGGCCTTGCGGCTCTTGCTCTTGGCGCCCTTCGCGGGCGCCGGCTTGGCCTGCGGCGCGGGCTGGCCCTCGTCGGGCCCCGTGCCCTGCTTGGCCCGCAGCGCGTCGCCCTCGGCCTTGGTGTCGAGGTAGTCGATC
>NZ_JANOCG010000011.1:0-1711 GCF_031412075.1 Rhizobacter sp. | reverse complement strand
GTAGCTGCGGTACTTGGACAAGAGCACGCGGATGTGCATCTTGTAGGCCTTGCTCTCCAGGTATTCGAAGAACCGGTCCACGCCGTACCAGTGCTGGTTCCACTTGCCGTTCCACTGCGGCGAGCCGGCCCGCACCCAGTGCTTCTGCTCGTCGGTGAGCTTGGCCCACGGCGTGTCGCGCGGGATGCCGGCGGTTTCGGCGTGCCGCATCATGTCGTCCTGCGCCTCTTTCCAGGCCGGCGTCTGGAACACCTTGATCGCACCCGCGCGCAGCGTGAGCTTGTCGTTTGGAATCACGAGGCCATAGTCGACTCCGATCACCCGCCCGAACCCACGGCAGGCCTCGCAAGCCCCCACCGCCGAGTTGAACGAGAACATCGACGGCGTTGGTTCGCCGTAGCGGATGTCGCTCTCGGGGCAATGCAGCCCGGTTGAGAAGCGCCAGATCTCCGGCTTCAATTCGAATTCGGGGTCAGATTCCAATTTCGCAGTCGCGAAATTGGAATCTGACCCCGAATTCAATGACCCCGAATCCAAGGCGTACACCATCAGCTTGCCGCCGCCGCGCTTCAAGCCGACCTCGATGGCCTCCATCACGCGGGCGGGTTCGGTGGTGCCGATGCGGAAGCGGTCGGCCACCACGTCGAGCACCTTGATGGCCTCCATCGGCCCAGCCTTGGCCTTGCCTTTGGTTTTGGCTTTCTCATCCACGGCGGGCGCGGCACGCTGCACGATGCGTTCGGCCTGCACCCGCGTGTAGCCGCTGGCGGAGAGCCACTGTTCGATTTCTTCCGGGGTGGTGCTGGCGGGCAGTTCCACGGGAAAGGTGACCACGAGCCGTGGGTCACCTTGTGCCGCAGCACGCGCACTCAGTTCCGCGTAGATCGACTCCGGCGAGTCGTGCCGCACCAGCGCGGCGGTGTCGCGGTCGAACAGCTCGGCGCCGCGCGCAAACAAAAGTTTGAGGTGGTCATTGAGCTCGGTCATGGTGCCGACCGTGGAGCGCGAGCTGCGCACCGGGTTGGTCTGGTCGATGGCGATGGCCGGTGGCACACCTTCCACGCGGTCCACCGCGGGTTTGTCCATGCGGTCGAGGAACTGGCGCGCGTAGGCGCTGAACGTTTCCACGTAGCGGCGCTGGCCTTCGGCGAACAAGGTGTCGAACACGAGGCTGGATTTGCCCGATCCGCTGGGACCGGTGACCACGGTGAGCTCGCCGGTGCGGATGTCCAGATCGATGTTTTTCAGGTTGTGCTGGCGCGCGCCGCGGATGCGGATCAGGCCGGTACCGCCTTCCGTCGGTCGGTCGCGCCCCTCGTCGTCGGACGCGGGTTGAATCGCGCCCGCAGGCAACTCGGCGGGCAAAAAGGCATCGGACATGCAGGGGCTCCAGAAGGGGACGCAAAGATTCTACGGAGCGACGCGACATACCCCCTGCCTTGTACGTCATACCCACAATTTCTCGCGCGGGCCGACTTCCTAGACTGAGCCCTTCTTTCAAGACACATCCCATGAAAAAACCCTTCGCGTCATGGCCCAAAGGCCTCATCACACTCGGTCTTGCTGCCCTCATCACCCTCGCTTTGCCCGCTGCGGCGCAGCTGCGCATCGGCAACCCCTCGGGCATCACCGGTTCGGTGGCGGCCGGCGTGAAAGAGAACATCGATGGCGCCAGGCTGTACTTCGACGCGGTGAACGCGCGAGGCGGCAT
>NZ_JANOCG010000010.1:0-4433 GCF_031412075.1 Rhizobacter sp. | reverse complement strand
GCAATGATCTTGCCGATGGTTTCGTCGCTGTTGGCCGAGATGGAGCCGACTTGCGCGATTTCCTTGGAGGTGGTGGTGGCCTTGGAGGCCTTCTTCAGCTCGGCAACCAGGGCCGTGACAGCCTTGTCGATGCCACGCTTCAGGTCCATCGGGTTCATGCCGGCGGCCACGTACTTCATGCCTTCGCGAACGATGGCTTGTGCGAGCACGGTGGCGGTGGTGGTGCCGTCGCCAGCGATGTCAGAGGTCTTGGAAGCGACTTCCTTGACCATCTGCGCGCCCATGTTCTGGAGCTTGTCCTTCAGCTCGATTTCCTTGGCCACGGACACACCGTCCTTGGTCACGGTGGGGGCGCCGAACGAACGCTCGAGCACCACGTTGCGGCCTTTGGGGCCCAGGGTCACCTTGACGGCGTTGGCCAGGATGTTCACACCCTCGACCATGCGTGCGCGGGCTTCACCGCCGAAGACTACGTCTTTTGCTGCCATGTTTTATCTCTCCAGTGTTCTGTAGGAATTACTTTTCGACGACAGCGAAGAGATCTTCTTCGCGCATCACGAGCAACTCGTCGCCATCGACCTTGACGGTCTGGCCGCTGTACTTGCCGAACAAAACGCGGTCACCGACCTTGATGTTCAGGGCCACGAAGTCACCCTTGTCGTTGCGCTTGCCCGGGCCCACAGCCAGGACTTCGCCCTGGTCAGGCTTTTCAGCGGCGTTGTCGGGGATGACGATGCCGGAGGCGGTCTTGGTTTCTTGTTCCAAGCGCTTGACGATCACGCGATCGTGCAACGGACGAAGTTTCATAGCATCTCCTTGATGACTCAAAAACCGAGCTTCTGGTTGAAATGGGCGCCAGTAAGCGACCATTGACTTTGCAGACGGCTGGGCCTCAGAGGGCCTGGATCAGCCGTTAGCACTCAAAGGGGTCGAGTGCTAGCAACCGGAATTATAGGGGTGAGCGCCCGGCTTTCAAGAGGGAGGCTGATCCGGAGGGATCAAATCGCTGCCTTCGCCCGCTTCGCCCTGCGGCAAGGAGGGGCGGGCGGCCAGCCGATAGCTTTCGGTGGCCCAGGCGCCGAAGTCCGCGTTTTTGCAGCGCTCGCTGCAAAACGGGCGGAAGAGGTTTTCGGCGGCGTAGACGCTGTCGCCCTTGCAATTGGGGCAGGTGACGATGCGGCGCGGAGGCCGAGGCGGTGAAGACGCCTGACTCATGAGCACAAGGTGAGTTCGAAGCTGGTGTCGGCGCTGGCAGGCTTGAGGCGGCCTTCTGCGTCTTGGCGCATCAGGCGCACCAGCACCATCAGGCGGTGGCCGCTGATCTCGGGCACCAGTTGGGCCGCGGGGTCAATGCGCAGGCGCAGCAGGTGGAAGACCCGACCGGCCGGCAGGCTCTGCTGAAACTGGCCGCCTTGGGTGACGACCTTGTGCGGCGTGCCCGCATCGCGCAGCAGGCTGAGCAGCACTTTCAGGGCTTCGGCCAGTGGCATCAAGGTCGAGACCCATTGGTTGAGGTCAGCACGCCGGCGCGCTGGCTCCTGCTGCTGCCAGGCGTAATAGGCCGGCAAGTCGAACTCGCAGGTGCCACCGGGGATGCTGATGCGGCTGCGGATGCTCATCAGCCACTCGTTGGCCGTGAGCGCATGTCCGGCCTTGCCCGACAACTGGTTGAGACCGTTGAACGCGTGGTCGACCTTGGCAATCACCTGGTTGAGCACTTCGTCAGAGATCGACGGGTTGCCGCGGTAGCTGTTGAGCTGGCTGCGTTGGCGCTCGAGGTCTTTGAGCAGGTCTGACTTGAGATCAGCGCGTGAAGCCACGTCCATGATCTCGAACATGGTGGCCAGCGCGTAGTGGTGGTCCACGGTTTCATCGCGGGGCATCAGGCGGCCGAGGCGGTCGAACAGGTGTTCGAGCCGCAGCATGGTGCGGATGCTCTCGTTGAAGGGGTACTCGTACAAGATCAAGATGGGGGTGCTCCGCTCGACCGGCGCGATTGTTCCATAGGCACCCAGCGATCCCACAAGATGCCCACTTCATGCGCGAGCTGGGCGAGGCTCAGCCCTTCGTTGAAGATGACGGCATCGGCGATGGCGCGGCGCACCTCGCGGCGGGCTTGCTGTGCAATCACCGCCTCAACGGCTTCGCGCGCCCAGGCCGAGCGTTGGATCACGCGCTCGATCTGCGTGGCCTCATTGCAGTCGACAACCAGTACGCGATCGACCCGGGTGCGCCAGTGACGGGACTCGGCGAGCAATGGAACATCGAAGACAAGGGGGCGCCCGGCCGCCGCCAGCGCCTGACGGTTGCATTCGGCACCGATCATCGGGTGCAGGATGGCCTCCAGGCGGGCTTTGGCCGACCTGTCGGCGAAGACCAGCTCGCGCATGTAGGCCCTGTCGAGACCGCCGGCAGCATCGATGGCGCTGAGGCCGAACTGGGCTCGGAGCGCGTCGATGGCCGCCCCACCTGGCAATGCCAGCGAGCGGGCGATGGCATCGGTGTCGATCAGTGCTGCACCGCGCTCTACCAGCAGGCGGGCTACGGTGCTCTTGCCGCTGCCGATGCCGCCGGTGAGGCCGACGCGCAGATCGAAATTTGCAGCCATGGGTGCTGCGACCTGACCCGTCAGGCCCAGCCCAACCAACCGAGCACCCGCTGATGACCGGCCAGCATCACCACGATGCCGCCCCCGGCGAGAAAGGGGCCGAAGGGAACGTAGCGCCCTTCGCGCAAGCTGCTCGACAGCTTCATGCCGATGCCGACCACGGCGCCGATGACCGAGGCGCCGAGCACGATGGGCAGAACCATTTGCCAGCCCAGCCAGGCACCCAGCGCAGCGAGCAGCTTGAAGTCGCCATAACCCATGCCCTCTTTGCCGGTGGTGAGCTTGAACAGCCAGTACACCGACCACAGCGACAGGTAGCCCGCCACGGCACCCCAGATGGCTTGTGGCGGCGCGATCGTCCAGCCCAGCACGCTCGCGAGCAGACCGGCCCACAACAGCGGCAGGGTGAGGTTGTCGGGGAGCAGGGTGGTGTCCCAGTCGATGCCCGCCAGGGCGATCAGCATGGCCACGACAAAGCACCACAACAAGGCTGTGGGCTCGGCGCCGAAGCGCCAACCGACGGCGGCGAACAGCGCGCCGGTGAGCAGCTCTATCACCGGGTACCGGGGTGAGATGCGGGTCTTGCAGGAAGCGCAGCGCCCGCGCAACCACAGGTAACTCAGCACCGGGATGTTTTCGTGCCAGGCAATCAGGTGAGAGCACGCTGGGCAGCGTGAACGGGGGTGCGACAGCTGCAGTGGGCCGAGGCGGGCCAGCGCTTCAGTCAGCGACTTGCCGGTCTGTGCGGTCGAGGCAGCTGGTGCGGCGCCAAACACGCGCCGGTGCGACTCGTCGTCAGCCAGTTGATTGCCAACGTCGCCCCACCAGCCGCGATCAAGCATCAGCGGCAGGCGGTGAATCACCACGTTGAGAAAACTGCCGATGCACAGGCCCAGCAGAGCCAGGACCCAGGGTGACAGCAGTTCAGCGACGGGCAAGCCCATCACGGACGGTCAGACCACCGCACCGAGCTTGAAGATCGGCAAATACATCGAAACCACGATGCCGCCAATCAAAGTACCCAGGATCACGATGATGAAAGGCTCCATCAGTGATGACAGGCCCTTGACGGCTTCGTCCACTTCATCTTCATAGAACTCGGCTGCCTTGCCAAGCATGGCATCGAGCGAGCCGGACTCCTCGCCGATGGCGCACATCTGGATCACCATGGTCGGGAACACGCCGGTGGTCTGCATGGAGTTGGTCAGGCTGGCGCCGGTCGAGACGTCTTTCTGAATTTGCTCGGTGGCGTCTTTGAAGACGGCGTTGCCGGAGGCGCCACCCACCGAGTCAAGAGCTTCGACCAAGGGCACGCCTGCTGCGAACATGGTCGAGAGGGTTCGGGTCCAACGCGCGATCGCAGATTTGTTCACCAGGGAGCCAAACACCGGCGCTTTGAGCAGCAAGCGATCCATGGTTCGCTGCATCTTCTCGGAGCGCTTCCAAGACTCGAAGAAGAAATAGATGCCGCCGCCCAGAAAGCCAAAAATCGCCCACCAGTAACTCACGAAGATCTCTGACAAGGCAATCACGAACAAAGTCGGCGCAGGCAGATCCGCACCGAAAGACGTGAACACTTCTTTGAAAACCGGGATGACGAATAACATGATGACGGCCAGCACAACGAACGCCACGACCATCACCGCCACCGGGTACATCAGGGCCGACTTGATCTTGTTCCGGATGGCCATCGTTTTTTCTTGGTAGATCGCCAGTCGATCCAGCAAGGTGTCCAAAATACCGCCCGCCTCGCCGGCCTCGACCAGGTTGCAGTAAAGCGCGTCAAAGTAGAGCGGGTGCTTGCGGAATGCGGATGACAGGCTCG
>NZ_JANOCG010000009.1:0-14164 GCF_031412075.1 Rhizobacter sp. | reverse complement strand
TGACCGCGGGCGCTGAAACCATGCTGCGCCTCGTTGCAACAAACACTACAAGAACACGCTGCAAGCCGTTGATTCGGGTAGGTTTGTACGGTCGTGCACTTACATTTCCGCTACCCTCGCACCCTGTATGAGCACGCTTGTCGTCCAAATCCCCTCCCGCCAAAGGCTGCAGGCCCGCGACCCGGGCCAGGCTGCGCCTGAAACCGGCCTCGGCACCGAGTACGCCTATGCCCTCAGCCCCGATGGCCTGAGCCTGGCTTCGCAAGGCCGATGCGCCGTCGCCTTGTTGCCCAAGGCCGCCGGTGCGGTGGCGGTGTTGGCAGATGCCGACCTGAGCTGGCACCGCATCACCCTGCCCAAGGCCCCAGCGTCGCGCCTGCCGGCGGCGCTGATCGGCGTGCTCGAAGAAGCCCTGCTCGAAGAGGCCGCCGGGGTGCACATCGCCGTGGCGCCCGGCGCCACCGCCGGGCAGCCCACCTGGGTGGCTGTGGCCGACCGCAACTGGCTCACCGGAGAACTCGCGGTGCTCGAAAAGGCCAACGTCTTCATCGACCGTGTGGTGCCGATGTCGTGGCCCGACGAGCCGCCCACCGGCCACTTCGCCGAGCTGGGTGACGCCTCGCAAGGCGCCACGCTGACCTGGGCGCACCTCGACGGCGTGGCCCAGATCAGCCTGCAAGGCACCCTGGCGCGCTCGCTCTTGCCCACCCCCTTGCCCGAAGGCGCGCGCTGGAGCGCCACACCGGCCACCGCCGCCGCGGCCGAACGCTGGCTCGGCGTGCCCGTCACGGTGATGGATTGGCCGCAACGCGCGCTGCAAGCCTCGCGCTCATTGTGGAACCTGCGCCAGTTCACGCTCGCCCGCAAGAACCGCGGCACACGCGCCTTGCGTGATGTATGGCGGCAGTTCCTCAACCCGGCCTGGAAGCCTATGCGCTATGGCCTGATCACCCTGGTGGCGGTGCAGGTCATTGGCCTGAACCTGTGGGCCGCCCACCAACGCAACGCGGTGGAAGGCAAGCGCCAGGCGATGGTGAAGCTGCTGCAAACCGCTCACCCTCAGGTGCGTGCGGTGCTCGACGCGCCGCTGCAAATGCAACGCGAAACCGACAGCCTGCGCGCCATTGCCGGCAAGCCGGGCGAGACCGACCTCGAGCCCATGTTGCAAGCCGCCGCCAGCGCCTGGCCCGCAGACCGCCCGCCGGTAGACGGCCTGCGTTACGAGCCCGGCAAGCTGTCGCTCTCGGCCCCCGGCTGGGACCCGGCGCAGATCGAACAATTCAGCAGCCAGCTGCGCCCCAGCGGCTGGCAGGTCGAGGCGAGAGACGGCAGCATGACGCTCAGCCGCCTGGCGCCCAATGCCCGTGGCACCGGAGGGCGTGGCCTGTGAAGAACCCAAGCGTGAAACTGCCCGCCCCGATGACGGCGCTGCGCACCGAGGCGCTGACGCGCTGGGGTGCTCTGCCAGCGCGCGAGCGGCTGGGCGTCACCCTCGCGGCCACGGTGATCGGCATTGCCGTTCTCTGGATGATCGCCGTCGCGCCGGCCTTGCGCACCCTGCGCGAAACACCGGCCCAGATCGACGCACTCGACTTGCAACTGCAGTCGATGCAACGCCTCGCCATCGAAGCGCGCGAGCTGCGCGGCGCAGCACCGGTGCCCGCCATGCAGGCGGCCGCCGCCCTCAAATCGGCCACCGATCGCTTGGGCGACAAGGGCCGCATCACGGTGCAGGGCGACCGCGCCACGCTCACGCTGACGGGCGTCACCGGCGCAGCCCTGCGCAGCTGGCTCACCGAAGCCCGCAGCGGCGCCCGCGCCCGCCCTACCGAAGCGCAGCTCACACGCGGCCCTCAGGGTTATGCCGGCACGATCATCGTGACGATCGGAGGCGCCCAGTGATGGCCCGCAAACCCGCACGCCGCGGCCTCAAGCGGCGGTTTGCATCGAGCGCCGTGCCCACCCAGTGGCAGGAGTCGTCTTTCGCCGAGCTGGCCTGGGAGCAGTCGCGCAGCGCCGCTTCACGCTGGGCCATGGGCGGCGTCGTACTCGGTTTGTTGATCGGCCTGGTCGCCTTTGCGCCGGCCACCTGGCTGGCCAGCGCCGTCTCCAGCGCCACCGGCCAGCGTGTGCAGCTGGCCGATGCGCGCGGCAGCGTCTGGTCGGGCAGCGCGGTGGCGGTGCTGACCGGCGGCCCCGACAGCCGCGACGCCAGCGCCCTGCCCGGCCGCCTCGAGTGGTCGCTCGGCCTGAATGGCCTGGGCTTCGAGCTGCGCTCACGCCACGCCTGCTGCCTCAACGGTGCGGTGAGCCTGTTGGTCAAGCCGGGCCTGGGCCGCGTGTCGGTCACGCTCGCGCCCAAGCCCGACTGGGTGGGCCAGTGGCCGGGTGCGTTTCTCGGTGGCCTGGGCACGCCCTGGAACACCTTGCAGCTGGGCGGCTCGCTGCGGCTGCAGTCATCGGGGCTCAAGCTCGAATGGGTGCAGGGCCGCTGGCTGGTCGAAGGCCAGGCCGATCTCGACATGCTGCAGGCCTCGTCACGCGTTTCCACACTCGAGCCGCTGGGCAGCTACCGTTTCAGTGTGATCGGCGCCGCCGGCACCCCGACCCAGCTGCGCCTGACCACGCTCGACGGCGCATTGAAACTCTCGGGCGAAGGCACGGCCGGCGCCAACGGCGTACGCTTCCGCGGTGAAGCCCGTGCGGCCACCGAGGCCGATGAGGCCGCACTGAACAACCTGCTCAACATCATCGGACGGCGCAACGGTGCCGTGTCAGTCATTTCGATCGGATAAGAAGCATGAACAAGCGCTCAACAAGAAAACGCCGGGCCGCCCCAAGTTTTCTGCTCCCCCTCGGGGGGCGGACGACGCAAAGCGTCGGCCTGGGGGTCAACGTTGTTCGACCGCCACGGCGCCCTCTCGCCGCAGCGCTTGCCGCCGTGATGTTGTGCACCTCGCTGCTGCCGGCGCCCATGGCCTACGCGCAGCAGAGGGACACCCGCTTCAAGGGCGAGCCCGTCACGCTGAACTTCGTCAACGCCGAGATCGAAGGTGTGTCACGCGCCATGGGCGCCATCTTGAAGCAGCAGTTCGTGGTCGACCCGCGCGTCAAGGGCACCATCACCCTCTTCAGCGAAGAACCGCTGTCGCCGCGCGAGGCGTACCTCAACTTCCTGGCTGCACTGCGCGGCCTGGGCTTCACGGTGGTGGAGTCGGGTGGCTTGTTCAAGGTGGTGCCCGAAGCCGACGCCAAGCTGCAATCGAGCACGGTTTCGGTGGGTGCAGTAACACGCCAGGGCGACCAGGTGTTGACGCAGATCTTCAAGCTGAGCCACGAAAACGCCAACAACCTGGTGCCCGTGTTGCGCCCGTTGATCAGCCCCAACAACACCATCAACGCCAACCCCGGCAACAACACACTGGTCATCACCGACTACGCCGACAACCTGGCGCGCATCGGCAAGATCATCGCGGCGATGGACACACCGAGCGGCGGCGATGTGGAGATCATCCCGCTCAAGTACGCGGTGGCCACGGATCTCGCCACCATGGTGCAGCGCCTGAGCGACGGAGGCTCGTCCGTGCCGGGCGCTCCCGGCATCGGCGCCACCTCGTCGATCCTGGTCGACTCGCGGAGCAACGCTTTGATCGTGCGCGCCTCGACACCGGCCCGCATGGCCAGCATCAAGGCCATCGTCGAAAAACTCGACAGGCCGACCCAGGGCGACAACCCCATGGGCAACATTTATGTGGTGTACCTGAAGAACGCCGACGCGGCCAAGCTGGCCACGGTGCTGCGTGCTGCTTACGGCGCAGGCGGGTCGTCGTCTGGCGGTGGTGGCGCCGCGAGCAGCGGTGGTGGGCTGTCTCCGCAATCAAGCGCCGCCCCTGGAGGCGCTTCACCGGGTGGCACCAGTGCGGCGGCGGCCGCGCCGGTGAGCGCTTCGGCATCGCCCTCGACCGGCGGCATGATCCAGGCCGACCCGGCGACCAACTCGCTCATCAGCACCGCGCCCGAGCCGGTGTACCGCCAGCTGCGCGCCGTGATCGAGCAGCTCGACTCGCGCCGCGCGCAGGTCTACATCGAAAGCATGATCGTTGAGGTCAAGGGCGACGACGCGGCGCAGTTCGGCTTCCAGTGGCAAGGCCTGCTCGGCAAAGACGGTGACAAGAACGGCATCGTCGGTGGCACCAACTTCGGCACCACCGGCAACCTGGTCACGATTGACGCCAAAGGTGTGACAGCCGGTCTCAACCAGGGCCTGAACATCGGTGTCATCCGCCAGTTTGCGAACGGCGTCTACGGCCTGGCGGCCATTGCCAACATGCTGCAGAACCGCACCAACACCAACATCGTCTCTACGCCAAACCTGATCACGCTCGACAACGAAGAAGCCAAGATCATCGTCGGCAGCAACGTGCCCTTCATCACTGGCCAGTTCACCAACACCGGCGGCGCCACCACCAGCCCGTTCCAGACGGTGGAGCGCAAGGACGTCGGCATCACGCTGCGAATCAAGCCGCAGGTGGGCGAAAACGGCGCGGTGCGCATGACCATCTTCCAGGAGTCGTCAAGCGTTTCCGACAAGGTGGCACCCGGCACCAGCAACGCCGGCCCGTCCACCGACAAGCGCTCGATCGAGTCCACCGTGGTGGTCGACGACGGCCAGATCATCGTGCTGGGGGGCCTGATCGAAGACAAGTTCACCGAGACACGCAGCAAGGTGCCGCTGTTGGGCGACATACCCTTCCTGGGCGCGCTGTTTCGCAGCCAGGAGCGCAAGAAGGAACGCACCAACATGATGGTGTTCCTGCGCCCCATGGTCATGCGCGACGCCACCACGTCGAACAAGCTCTCGATGGACCGTTATGACCTGATGCGCAGTACGCAGCAGGGTGCGCAGCCCGAACGCAGTTTCATTACGCCGATCAACGAGTCGCCGGTGTTGGCGCCGCTGCCCACCGTCACGGAGACCGACAAGCCGCTGAGGGCACAACCGCCCGCCCCTCCCGCGAGTGGCGCGACCCCGATCCCTTTGAAGAACTGACCCATGGGCGCACGCCACCCCCTGCCCTACGCCTACGCCAAGGCGCACAATCTGCTGCTCGAAGACGACGGCGAGCGGCTGGTGCTGTGGGCGCCCGAGACCGTGTCGCTGCCGGCGCTGAGCGAAGTGCTGCGGCTGTACCAGATCGACTCGCTGGAGCGCGAATCGGCGTCCACCCTCGGCAACCGCATCGCAGTGGCCTATGCGGGTGGCGAGTCGAGCGCGGCCACGGTGATCGGTGAAGTCGAAAGCAAGGTCGACCTGAGTCGCATGATGCAAGACCTGCCAGCGGTCGAAGACCTGCTGGAAGCGGCCAACGACGCGCCCATCATCCGCATGCTCAACGCCCTGCTGACGCAGGCGGCGAAAGACGGCGCGAGCGACATCCACATCGAGCCCTACGAACGTTCGAGCTCGGTGCGCTTTCGCGTCGACGGCACCTTGCGCGAAGTGGTGCAGCCCAACAAGGCGCTGCACGCCGCGCTGATCTCGCGCTTGAAGATCATGGCCGAGCTCGACATCTCGGAAAAACGCTTGCCGCAAGACGGCCGCATCTCGCTGCGCATCGGCGAGCGGGCGGTTGACGTGCGGGTGTCCACCCTCGCCTCGTCACACGGCGAACGCGCGGTGTTGCGCTTGCTCGACAAGGGCGAATCGAAGTTCACGCTCGAAGCCCTGGGCATGGGCGGCGACACGCTGAAAAACTTCGACAAGCTGGTGCAGCAGCCGCACGGCATCGTGCTGGTGACCGGCCCCACCGGCTCGGGCAAGACCACCACGCTGTATGCCTCGCTCGGCCGCATCGACACCGCCAGCACCAACGTGCTCACGGTCGAAGACCCGGTGGAATACGAGCTGGGCGGCATCGGCCAGACACAGGTCAACCCGAAGATCGACCTCACGTTCGCGAAAGCCTTGCGCGCCATCCTGCGGCAAGACCCCGACGTGATCATGATCGGTGAAATCCGCGATTACGAAACCGCGCAGATCGCGGTGCAGGCCTCGCTCACCGGCCACTTGGTGCTGGCCACCGTGCACACCAACGACGCGCCGAGCACCGTCACCCGCATGATCGACATGGGCATCGAGCCCTTCCTGCTGAGCTCGAGCCTGCTGGGTGTGCTCGCGCAGCGCCTGGTGCGCAAGCTGTGCCCGCATTGCAAGAAACAAGATGCGCGCGGCCGCTGGCACCCCGTGGGCTGCGGCGAATGCGGCCAGAGCGGCTACAAGGGCCGCACCGGTGTGTACGAGCTGATGGTGGTCGACGACAAGGTGCGTGGCCTGATCCACGCACGCGCTTCCGAGTCGCAGATCTTCGTGGCTGCCGAAGCCAACGGCATGCGGCCGATGCGTGAAGACGGCGAGCGCCTGGTGGCCGAGGGCATCACATCGCCTGAAGAAGTCATGCGCGTGACGAGAGAGTAGACATCAGTGCCTGCCTACAAGTTCGAAGCCCTCAACGCCGCCGGCAAGACCACCACCGGCCTGCTCGAAGCCGAAAACCTGAAGGCCGCTCGCACGCAACTGCGTGCGCAGCAACTGGTGCCGCTCGACGTGACACAAGTCGCTTCAGCGGGTACGCAAGCCAAGGGCGGCTTGCGCATGACGCGCCGCGTTTTCAACTCGACGGGCTTGACGGTCTGGACACGTCAACTCGCCGGCCTGGTCGGCTCGGGCCTGCCGCTGGAGCGGGCCCTCACCGCCCTCAGCGAAGAAGCCGAAGACCAGCGCCAGCGCGAGCTGGTGGCGCACCTGCGCAGCGAGGTCAACGCCGGCTCGCCGTTTGCCCGCGCGCTGGGCAGCGCACCGCGCGAGTTTGACGACGTGTACCGCGCCGTGGTGGCCGCCGGTGAACAGAGCGGCGCACTCGGCACCGTGCTCGAACGCCTGGCCGACGACCTGGAAGAGCGCCAGGCGCTGCAATCGAAACTGATCGGTGCCACGCTCTACCCGGCCATCGTGTCGCTGATCGCAGTGGTGATCGTGATCTTTCTCGTCACCTACGTGGTGCCGCAAGTAGCCTCGGTGTTCACCAACTCCAAGCGTGCCTTGCCCGGCCTCACGGTGGCCATGCTGGCCATCAGCGCCTTCGTGCGCAACTACGGCTGGCTGATGCTGCTGGCCTTGATCGGCGCGGGTGTGGGGTTGAAGCTGATGCTGCGCAACGAAGTGTTCCGCGAGCAATTCGACGCCAGCTTTCTGACGCTGCCTCTGATCGGCAAACTTGCACGCGGCTACAACGCGGCGCGCTTTTCCGGCACGCTGGCGATGCTGGCCGGGGCCGGCGTGCCGATCCTGAAAGCCTTGCAGGCGGCGGCCGAAACCCTCTCCAACCGTGCCATGCGCGCCGACGCGATGGACGCGCTGGTGCAGGTGCGCGAAGGTGCGCCGCTGGCGTCCGCACTCGCGGGCAAGAAGCGCTTTCCGGGCCTGTTGTCGATGTTTGCCCGCCTGGGTGAACAAACGGGCCAGCTGCCGCAAATGCTCGACCGCGCGGCGCGCCAGACCAGCCGTGAAGTGCAGCGCCGCGCCATGGCGATGGCGACCATCCTGGAGCCGCTGCTCATCGTCGCCATGGGCGGCATCGTGATGTTGATCGTGCTGGCGGTGCTCCTGCCCATCATCCAGCTCAACACCTGGGTGAAATAACACACGACTTCCGCCACCGCGCACGGAACTGGCATGCCCCATGCATGTGTCCAAGTGACAAAGTAGCTGGCAATTCGGGTTGTTATCGATGGCTACGCTAGGGCTTGGTTTGCTTCAATGAACCGAGGGCTTGCGTTTTCTGGAGGTCACATGAGCGCATCCAAGGGTTTGGTCACCATGTCTTCGGGCACACAACGCGGCGGCATTCCGATTGCTCGCATGCGCAGCCTCTATCGGGTTGACGAGGTCGGGCGCAAGCTCGACAAGCTCCCTGAAAAAGAGCACGAAGGCCTGCGCTCCACCTACGAGCGCATGCTGGAAAAGGGCCCCGAGCGCTTCCAGGTCAAGCCCTCCGGCCTGCCGGCCATGGATCACCTCTACGACGACCTGCCCAACTTCGCCGAGGTGCTCGACGACATCAAGCGCCAGATCGCACTCTGTGAAGACAGCCGCGACGCGCTCGAGATCACCCCCCTGCTGCTGCTTGGCCCACCCGGCGTCGGCAAGACCCATTTCGCACGCGAGCTTTCCATGCTGCTCGGCACCGGCATGGGCTTCATCTCGATGAGTTCGATGACCGCCGGCTGGGTGCTCTCGGGCGCCTCCAGCCAATGGAAAGGCGCGCGCCCCGGCAAGGTGTTCGAAACCCTGGTCGACGGCCAATACGCCAACCCGGTGATGGTGGTCGACGAGATCGACAAGGCCGGAGGCGAACACGCCTACGACCCGCTCGGTGCCCTCTACAGCCTGCTCGAGCACGACACCGCCGGCAGCTTCACCGACGAATTCGCCGAGGTGCCGATCGACGCGAGCCAGGTGATCTGGGTCGCCACCGCCAACGACGGCCGCAGTATCCCCGAGCCCATCCTCAACCGCATGAACGTCTACGAGGTGGCCGCCCCCGACCGCGACGCCGCACGCCACATCGCCGCCAAGCTCTACCGCAGCATCCGCAGCGACCACGACTGGGGCAGCCGCTTCGCCCCCGAGCCGGGGCACGACGTACTCGACTGCATGGCCGAGATGGCACCGCGCGACATGCGCCGCGCCTGGATGACGGCCTTCGGCAACGCCAAACTCGCGCGCCGCGACCGTGTGGAGCCCTGCGACCTGCCCGAGGCCGGGTTCAAGAAGTCGAGCATCGGCTTCGTGCAGTGAGGCTGCTCGCCGCACCGCGCGGCGAGCACCACCGAACAGAAGCTTGCGAGCCCCGCGCGCCCTTTCACCGCGAACCTAGGGGTACCCGTGCACAGGTAAATGCCTTCGCTGGCGATAAGCTACCGGCAACCCCGGAGGCCGCCACCATGTCCCTGCGCCCACGCTCCCTGCTGCGAATCACCCCGCTGGCTCTCGCGCTGATCTGTCTGGCAGCCAACGCCCAGACCGCAGGCAAACCGCCAAGCGCCGACTGCCCCAACCCGCAACGCGACGACTGCCCCGCTGACAAAGCCAGCGACGAACAAGACCGCCCCGTACGCAACAACGACCCCGGTTCGCCCCAGGTCGCCGCCGACGCGCCCGTGCCCGCCGCGGGCGGCCCGGGCGGCCCCATACCGACGCTGCGCTTCGAGCGCGGGCCCTTGAAGGTGCGCAGCCATGGCTTCAGCCTGGCGGTGGATCACGCCCTGTCGCCGCAGTGGGTGGTCGGCGTGCTGGGCAATGTGGCCAAGGGGCGCATCGAGCGCAGCCAGACCGAGTTTTCGACCGTCCCGGGGGACCCCACCCAGACCTTGCGCAGCGACACCACGGTCGACACACGCAGCACCTCATTGGCTGCATCTCTCAGCTACTTCACTCGCGATGCCATCGCCATCGACGGCGCGCTCTCGTTCACGCGCACCCAGCTGGAAACGCGGCGCGTGACCGACGAGCCCAATGAGTTCAGCGGCGACAACGTCAACCGAAGCGTGGGCCTGTGGCTGAGCGCCAGTCGCATCTGGCGCTTCGGCCCACGATCGGTGGTGCCGCAGCTCGGGCTGGAATACACCGACACCCGCACCGATGCACTGGACGCCAGGCTGAGCAACCCACCCGGCCCCGGCTTTCGCATCGACGAAAAGCAGCAGCGCACGCTGGCCACCTTGCTCAGCGTGCAGTTGCAGCAGCCGGTGAGCATGAGCTTCGGCACTTTGACGCCCTATGGCCGCGTCAGCTGGCGCCAGCGGGTGTGGAAAAACGCCGACCCGGTGACCTCTCAAAACTCAAACGGGCTGACGCGTGAGCTCGACCCCGATGCCACCGAAAGCCGCAGCTCCTTCGGCCTGGCCGCAGGGGTGATCGCGCAGTTCACACGCGGCATCGCCACCTTCGCCGACGTGTCATTCCGGCGTGGCAGCAACGACCTGCGCGAAACGCGCCTGGGCCTGGGCCTTCGGTTCGAGATCTGAACGTGCCAACGCCTGCGACTGTCATCAAGCGCTGGAGCGCCCTCGGCGTGCTGCTGCTCAGCGCCTGTGCGAGCACGGTTTCCACACCCCCGCCCAACCTGAGCGAAGAGCAGCTGATGATCGTGGACTGCCTGCTGCAAGGGCAGGTGCGCCAGCTGGGCAACATTGCCACGTCGCTCTCGGCGCGGCGGCCGCAGAAGCTGCCGGCTTACGAATGTGCGCAAGCTGGCGGCGAATTTGCGCTGGCCACCCGCGACCCGGCGCGCGCGCTCGCCATCTGGCTGCCGTTCGCACAACAAGGCAATGCCGAAGCGCAAACCCAGGTCGGCGAGATGTACGAGCGCGGCATCGGCACGGTGCCCGACCACGCCACCGCCGCCTCGTGGTATGTCAAGGCCAGCCAGCAGGGCGACAGCCGCGCGCTGATCAACCTCGCTTCGCTGCACGAGCGCGGCCTGGGCGTAAAACGCGACCCGCTGCTGGCCGCACGTCTCTTTCGCCAGGCCAGTGGGCAGGCCGGTGCGCCGGGGCGCATCACCATCGACCTGATCGAGCCGGTGATCGTGGTGCCCATGCCGGGGCAAGACGGCGCCGCGCCCACGGTGCCGCTGGGGGGCCAGGGCGAACGGCGCGAGCTGCGCGGCAAGGTCAGCTCCGAGGCGGGCGTGCGCCAACTCATGTTCAACAACAAGCCGCTGACCGTAGACGCGCAGGGCCTGTTCCGCGCCGAGCTCGACCTGTCTCGAGGCAGCTCGGATGTGCGCCTCGCTGCCACCGACCGGCAAGGCACGCAGACCTTGCTCAACTTCCGTGCGGTGCCGGCCACCGGTGCACCCAGCGCGCTCAAGATCAACCACGGCCTGCCCAACACCCGCTACCACGCGCTCATCATCGCCAACCAGAGCTACCGCCACTGGCCGCAGCTGAAGAACCCGATCAACGATGCGCAAGACATGAAGCGCATGCTGGAGCAACGCTACGACTTCCAGGTGACCACGCTGTTCGACGCCACGCGGCGCGACATGTACGCCGCCTTCAACGCACTGCGCGCTCGCCTGAAGCCCGAAGACAACCTGCTCGTCTTCTACGCTGGCCATGGTGACGTGGATGAAAACAACCAGCGCGGCTACTGGGTGCCGGTCGACGGCGAGCGCGAGAACCGCAGCAACTGGATGTCGGTGGTCGACGTCACCGACCAGATCAACGCACTGGGTGTGCGCCAGGTGCTGGTGATCGCCGACTCGTGCTACTCGGGCACCATGGCACGTACGGCGCTGCCGGTGGCCGACGCCGACCTGGTGGGCGAGCGCCACTGGGACGCGCTGCGCGCCATCTCGCAGCTGCGCGCTCGTGTGGCACTCACCTCAGGCGGGTTGGAGCCGGTGGTCGACGGCGGTGCCGGTCGCAACTCGCTCTTTGCCAGCAGCCTGCTCGACGTGCTCGCTGCGGTGAACGAGCCGATCGAGACACGCCGGCTGTTCGACACCCTCGCCGCACGCTTCAGCCTGCGCGCCATGCGCTTGAAAGTGCAGCAAACACCGCAGTACGCGCCGATCCGTTTTGCGGGGCATGAAGCGGGCGACTTCATCTTCGTGCCCAAGCGCTGACCTCCAACTCACGCGGCAGGCAACCAACGAAACACGCAGGCCGCGCCGCTGAAACACCGTTGAATCAGACGGGCGCGATGCTGAGGGCTTCAGATTTCAGGAGCCCATTGATGACCCCCGTCCAGATCGGACATGTGCGCCGCAGCTTCGCACTTGTCGAACCCATCGCACCGCAAGCCGCCGCCCTCTTCTACGACAACCTCTTCACTGCCGACCCCACGCTGCGCCAGCTCTTCCAGGGCAACATGGCACAACAAGGCACCCGCTTGATGACGATGATCGGCGCCGCGGTCGATCTGCTCGAAGACCCCGACACGCTCGTGCCGGTGCTGCGCAAGCTGGGCGCGCGGCATGTGAACTACGGCGTGCAAGACCGGCACTACGCGACCGTCGGCGCCGCATTGCTCAAGACACTGAAACAAGGCCTGGGCCATGCCTACACCGATGAAGTGCACGCCGCCTGGGTGGCGCTGTACCACGTGGTCAGCGAGACCATGATGGGCGCGGCGCGGGGTGCCGCGTCGTCGTCTGCCAAAGCCGCGTGAGTGGGAAGCTCAGGCCAGCAGCTGCGCCACGGCCGCCAACAGGTCGGCCTTGGTGAAGGGCTTGTCGAGCCCCACACAACGTGCCTCGCGCAAGAACTCGCGTGCGCCGGGCGACAAGGTGTCGCCAGTCACAAACAGCATGCGCCGCGCCAACAGCGGGTGCGCTCGCTCGACCTCGCGCCACAGGGTGGCGCCGTCCATGTCGGGCATGTGCAGGTCGGAGACGATGGCGTCGAAGCGTGCCGTCTCCAGCAGCGCCATGGCGACTGCGCCTGATTCGGCGGAGGCCACTTCGTAGCCCGCACCTTCGAGCATGTCGCGCATCAGTTCGGCGATCTCGGGCTCGTCGTCAACCACCAGCAGGCGCGACTGCAACACGTCGGCCTCTTGCAGCGGCACCGGGGCCGACTCTTGCACCGGCTCGCCGCTGATCGGCAGGTTGAGCCGGAAGGTGGCGCCGCCCTTTTGCGAGGTGGGCTCGAGCGTCAGGTCGCCGCCATGGTCACGCGCCAATGAGCGCGACACGGCCAGGCCGAGGCCGGTGCCAATGCCTTCGGGCTTGGTGGTGAAGAAGGGCTCGAAAAGTTTGTCGCGCAACTCGGGTGGCACGCCCGGGCCGTTGTCGGACACCCGCAGCCACACACGTGGCTCGCGCGTTTCGCGCCGCGCCTCGACGCCGGTTTCGATGTGCACACGCCGCTCGCCTTCGATGCCACCCAGGGCCTGTTGCGCATTGACCAGCAGGTTGAGCACGATCTGGCCGATCTGGTCGCCGTCGGCTTTCACGCTGGGCAGGCCATCGGTCAGGTGCAAACGCATCTCGACACCATGGCTGCGGTAGCTGTAGCTCAGCATCTCGGCCGCAGCGCGGGTGAGGTCGTTGAGCGACACACTTTCACGCGTGGCGGGTTTGCTGCGCGCCATGTTGAGGAAGGTGCGAACGATGCGCCCGCAGCGCTCAGCAGCTTCGCGGATGCGTTGCACGTCGGCGCGCAGGTTCGGGTCGTCGCACTTTTCTTCGAGCAGGCTGGCGCGGCCCATCACGATGGCCAGCGGGTTGTTCAACTCGTGTGCCACACCGGCCAGCAGGCTGCCCATGGCGGTGAGCTTTTCGCTCTGGCGAAGCGCGTCGCGCTGACGCTCGATCTGCTGCGCCGCGTTGAAGCGCTCGGTCACGTCGACCAGCGACGCGGTGTAGTAGCCGGTGCCGCCCACGTTCGTGCGCCACAACACCATCTCGATGGGGAACTCGGTGCCATCGGCGCGCAGCGCGTGCAGCTCCATGCGCTTGCCGATCACGCGGCCCTCGCCGCCGGACTCCATGCGGCGTATTCCGGCTTCGTGTGGCGCGCGGTAGCGCTCGGGCATGATGACTTCGCTCACCGAACGGCCCATCACGTCAGCGCGCACACGGCCGAACATGGCCTCCGCAGCGGGGTTGAATTCGACGATGCAGCCATGGCCATCGGTGGAGATGAGCGCCGCCAGGGCGTGGTCGACGATGGCCGCCTTGAGTGCTTCGCTGGCCTGCAGCTGACCCGTCTGTTCCACCAGCTGCTCTTCGCGCAGCTTGAGCTCGGTGTGGTCGCGGCCAAACACCACGATGCCTTGCACCTCGGCCCCGGCCGGCGCAAAGGGCACCATGGTTTCTTGCAGGAAACGGCGACCGCGGGTGGGGTACTCCACCCAGCCTTGCCAGCGCAGCGTGTCGCCGCTGAACAAGCGCTCGGCCCAGGGCAGGTAACCCGAGTACACCGCCTCCCCCAACACCTGCGAGAGGTGCTGGCCGATCACCTGCTCGGCCGGGCGGCCGTAAAACTCCAGCGCCTCGCGGTTGGCGTAGATGAAGCAGTGGTCACGCCCCACCACCGCCACGCGGGCGGTGATGTTGTCGAGCAGCGCGCTCATCAGCTCGGGGGCGAGCGG
>NZ_JANOCG010000008.1:0-7672 GCF_031412075.1 Rhizobacter sp. | reverse complement strand
CGGCGATACCGCAGCCGGTCATGCAGCCGAGACTTGCGCCCCTGCCAGAACTCCCACACCTCGGGCACGAGCCGGTAGCCGCCCCAGTGCGGTGGGCGAGGTGGCGAGAGCGCATAGCGTGCAGCCGTCTTGGCCGCGTTGCCCACCAGCACCGC
Organism: Rhizobacter sp.; assembly: GCF_031412075.1. Classification (GTDB taxonomy): domain Bacteria; phylum Pseudomonadota; class Gammaproteobacteria; order Burkholderiales; family Burkholderiaceae_C; genus Rhizobacter. The sequence goes on along the minus strand of NZ_JANOCG010000008.1, from coordinate 7,517 downwards.
ACGCGAGCTGATCACCTGGCTTTGTGGCGAAGCCCAGGCGCCGATGCGGCTGTCGAGCGGGCGTGAGGCGAAGTAGGTGTCGGACTCTTCGGCGCTGGTCTTCTCGACCCGGCCTTCGATGCGCACCACGCGCTCGAGCTCGACCCAGTGAAACAGCAACGCCGCGTGCGGATTTGCAGCCAGCTCACGCCCTTTGCGGCTTGCGTAGTTCGTATACCAGACGATGCCGCGTGCATCAAAGCCCTTGATCAGCACGATGCGGGTCGACGGTCGGCCGCTTTCGCCCACCGTGGCGAGCGTCATCGCGTTGGGCTCGGGCACTTGCGCGTCGAGTGCCTGCTGCAGCCACAGGCCGAACTGTTCGAGTGGGTCGCTGCGCGAGGCCGACTCGTCCAGCTCGGCACGTTCGTAGCTCTTGCGCAGGTCGGCGATGTTTTGGGTCATGGTGCGGGCAGTATAGAAAGGCAGGCCGCGACGCTGTGTCATGCAAAGCGGTGTATACCAACGGCTTCATTTTTGGGAGCCTGGCATGACCTCGTTGAACGTCAACGGCAAAACCGTCAAGGTGGACGCCGACCCTTCCACGCCCGTGTTGTGGGCCTTGCGAGATTCGTTGCAGCTCACCGGCACCAAGTTTGGGTGTGGCGCCGCGCTGTGCGGCGCCTGCACGGTGCATGTGGACGGCCAGCCGGTGCGCAGCTGCGTGACGCCGATCTCGTCGATCGGCAAGCAGAAGATCACCACCATCGAAGCCGTGGCCTCCGACAAGGTGGGCAAGGCCGTGCAGGCCGCGTGGGTCAAGCACGACGTGGCGCAATGCGGCTACTGCCAGAGCGGCCAGATCATGAGCGCGACCGCCTTGTTGCGCAGCAAGCGCCGCCCGACCGATGCCGACATCGACACCGCGATGGCCGGCAACATCTGCCGCTGCGGCACCTACACCCGCATCCGTGCGGCGATCAAGGACGCGGCTGCGTCGCTGGCTTGAGGAGCACACCATGAACTACCAACAACTGATGGCACGCGCCGGCCTTGCCCAGGCCACGGCCGACACGGGATTGGGCCGCCGAGGTTTCTTGAAGCTGAGTGCAGGCGCAGGCTTTGCGCTCGGCCTGTTCACCCAGGTCGATGACGCCACCGCGCAAGCCACCGCCAGCGCCCTCAAGCCCAGCCAGCTGCCCGCGGCCTTCGTCAACATCGACGCCAAGGGCATCGTCACCGTGATGGTCAACCGGCTCGACTTCGGCCAGGGTGTGATCACCGGCCTGCCCATGCTGGTGGCCGAAGAGATGGACGCCGACTGGTCCAAGGTGCGCGGCGAGCTGGCGCCGGCGGGCGACGCTTACAAAGACCCGGCCTTCGGCATCCAGATGACCGGCGGTTCGGGCTCGATCCGCAACTCGTGGCTGCAATATCGCGAGCTGGGCGCTCGTGCACGCGCCATGCTGGTGGGCGCAGCAGCGCAACGTTTTGGGGTGGCACCCGAAGCCTGCAGCGTGACCAATGGCGTGGTCACGGCCGGCAAGAAACGCGCAACGTTTGGCGAGCTCGCGGCCGATGCGATGACGCAACCGGTGCCCGAGAAGGTGGTGTTGAAAGACGCCAAAGACTTCAAGCGCATCGGCAAGCCCACCGGCCGGCTCGACGCGCAGGCCAAGTCGCGCGGGCAGCAGAGCTTTGGCATCGACGCCCGCGCCGAGGGCATGAAGACCGTGCTCATCGTGCACCCACCGGTGTTCGGCGCCCAGGTGGCGAGCTTCGACGCGAGCCGGGCCTTGGCCATCAAGGGTGTGGCCGATGTGCTGCAGGTCAAGCTCGACCGGGGCGCCAGCGGCCTGGCGGTGGTGGCCGATGGCTACTGGCCGGCCAAGATGGGCCGCGACGCGCTGCAGGTCAGCTGGAACACCGAGGGCGTCGAGAAGGTCGACAGCGAAGCGCTGCTCGCGCGCTACAAGAGAATAGCCACCGAGCCCGGCATCAAGGTGCGAGACGCCGACCTGAGCAAGATCGCCAGCGCACCCAAGAAGATCAGCGCCGTGTTCAGCTTCCCCTACCTCGCGCACGCGCCGATGGAGCCGCTGAATTGTTTGATCGACTTCGACGGCACGCGCTGCAAGCTCAGTGCGGGCTCGCAGTTTCAGACCATCGACCAGGCCACGGTGGCCGCGCAGCTGGGGCTGAAGCCGCAAGACGTGCAACTCACCACGATGATGGCGGGCGGTGGCTTCGGCCGGCGTGCCGTGCCGACCTCCGACTACCTGGTCGAAGCCGCCCAGGTGGCCAAGGCCTGGCGCGCTGCCGGCAAGTCGGGGCCGCTCAAGATCGTGTGGAGCCGTGAAGACGACATCCGCGGTGGCTACTACCGGCCGATGCATGTGCACCGCACCGAGATCGGCTTCGACGACAAGGGCAACGTGCTGGGCTGGGACCACACCATCGTTGGCCAGTCGATCCTCACGGGCACGCCCTTCGAGGCCTTCATGGTGAAGAACGGCGTCGATTCGGTGTCGACCGAAGGTGTGGCCGACACACCGTACAACGTGCCGATGGCGCTGCAGGTGCATCACCCCAAGGTCAACGTTCCGGTCTTGTGGTGGCGTTCTGTCGGCCACACCCACACCGCCTTCGTGATGGAGACGCTGGTCGACGAGATCGCCCGCGCCACCGGTCAGGACCCGGTGGCCTACCGCCGCGCGCTGATGAACGACAAACACCAACGCCACCTCGCAGCGCTCGACCTGGCGGTCGACAAGTCGGGTTACGGCAAGAAGACGCTGCCCAAGGGCCAGGCCTTCGGCGTGGCAGTGCACGAGTCCTTCGGGTCGGTGGTGGCCTATGTGGTCGAGGCCTCGGTGGCCAACGGCCAGCCGGTGCTGCACCGCGTGACTGCGGGTGTGGCCTGCGGCACGGCGGTCAACCCGCTGGCGGTGGAAGCGCAGGTGCAAGGCGCGGCGCTGATGGCGCTGGGCACCACCTTGCCCGGCGCGGCCATCACGCTGAAGGACGGTGTGGTGCAGCAGAGCAACTTCGGCGATTACACGGTGGCCCGCATGCCGCAGATGCCGGCGATTGAGGTGCACATCGTGCCGAGCACGGAGCCGCCCACCGGCATGGGCGAACCGGGCGTGCCGCCACTGGCGCCTGCGTTTGCCAATGCCCTGGCGCAGCTCACCGGCAAGCCCTTGCGTTCCCTGCCGTTCGTGATGGGGTGAAACCCTCAAACGCTTACTCAAAAGGGCTTACGGGGAAGGCCTTAAGTGAAGCCCCCACTATCGTTGCATGCCCTGAACTCCCATCCTTCAAACGACGGGTGATTCGTTTTGAATCACCCGCTCACCACCACCGGGCACATCACAAGGGAGAAGGGCCGCATGAAGTCTCGGCCGGCAGTTGTCGTGTTGGCAGCGGGCCGCGGATCACGCTTCCGCGGGCTGCATCACAAGCTGATGCAGAGCCTCGGTGCGTCGACGGTGCTGGCGACCACGCTCTCCAATGCGCTGGCCACCCGTCTGCCGGTGCTGGTGGTGACCACCGAGCCGCTTGCCGAGCTGGTGAGCCACCACGTGGCCACGCGCGACATGGTGGTGCTGCCCTCGGTGGGCTCGCCCGAGAGCCAGGCGCTCGGCATGGGCTACTCGATTGCGGCCGGTGTGGCGGCGCGCTCCGACGCGTCGGGCTGGTTGATCCTGCCGGCCGACATGCCGATGGTGCGCACCAGCACCTTGCTCACCGTGGCCCGCGAGATCGACAGCCACGCCATCGTCTACGCCCAACACCGTGGCCTGCGAGGCCACCCGGTGGGGTTTGCAGCCGAGCTGTATTCAGAGCTGGTGATGCTGACCGGCGACGAGGGGGCACGCCGCCTGGTGGCACGTTACCCGGCCTATGGGGTGGAGATCGATGACCCGGGTGTGCTCTTGGATGTGGACACCGAAGATGATTTGGCGCGGGTGCGCGTTGCCCAGCAGGAAATGCAGTTCCGCGAAGCGCGCTGATCGATTCAAGGTGCCAGCGCATGCTGGCGTGCCAGCGCCACCAGCCGCTCGATCTTCTTGTCGCGAATGCCATGCGCATTCAGTGCATTCGCCGTCTCCAGCAGGTACGCGAGCGTGGTGCCGTAGCGCCCGCTCGCGCGCTTCAACACCTGCACCAGGTGCGTGTCGTCCATCGGCCCGGTGTAGTTGGGGCTGGCGCGGCTGAGGGTGAAGGCCAGCGCGCTCACTTCACCGTGGGCCGTGCGACAGGCCAGCCAGCGAGGGTCATACACGCTGTTGGGCATTTCGCGCGCCCACAGGCGGGGCAGCTCGTCTTCGACCCGATCGCGCGCGATGCGGTAGACCATGCCCTGGCACGAACCACCCCCCACCAAGGCAAACACCAGGCCCGGACACTCGGGCGTGCCGCGGTTGATGCGCGAGCGCATCTCGAGCGCACGGTGCCAGCCGTGCACACGCGCCGGGCGCTGTTCGATCGACTCGAACTCGGGCCGCCAGATCAGCGAGGCATAACCAAACACCCACAAGTCACCCCGCCCGCCCCACGTGGCGCGGGTTTGTGCGAGCAGGCGGGCGGGTTCGCGTTCGGGGCTGAGGGGTCGCAGCGGTTCGACGAGGTGCATGTGCCTCAACTCTAGAATGAATTTCAACCTGACTGGAGAGATGTGGATGAGTGCTCAAGACGATAGCGTGCAAGGCTACGCACTCGGTGCGGTGGCGGGCATCGTGGGCCTGGTGCTGGCCGGGGTGATTGCGCTGGCCTGTACCAAAAGCTTGCGTGGCGGCTCCGACGACCCATCGGCCCAGCGGGTGTACTTCGCTGCCAGCGGCGAGGCGTTGACCACCGAAGGCGATGAGGTGCTGGCGCGCATCGCCGAAGCAGCACGTGCCGACGATCAGCTGATGGTGGTGATCGCCGGGGTGCGCGACGCCAAGGGCGACACCACGGCCGCCCAGCGGCGCGCGCTGCGTGTGCGCCATGCGCTTGAGGCCAACGGCGTCCCGGCTGAACGCCTGGCGCTCGGCCAACCGCTGCCCGCCCCGCGCAACGCCAAAGAGTCGTACCGGGTCGACGTCAGCCTGCGGTGACCGCTGCCCCGTAGGACTTCCCTCACAGTGACAGCCGGTCGCGGCTGATACGGCGGCGGATGCTTGCAGCCTATGGTCGAAGATATCAACCGGCAGGAGCGACGCCATGAAACTACACACTGGGCGCATCCGCACAGGCTGGGCGGTGGGTGCCGGTGTGTTGGCCCTGCTGGTGATGGGCGTCGTCGCCTGCGAAGTGGCCGGCTGGCCGTTTCTCGCCGCACCCGTGCAACGTGCGTTGAGCAAGACGCTGCAACGCGAGGTGCAGTTCAACCAAGACGCGGGAGCGGAAACAGGCTCAGGTGCCGCCACGGTGCGCTTTCTGGGCGGCCTCACGGTCAAGCTGCCGCAGTTGCAGATTGCAGCGCCGGGTTGGAGCGAGCGGCCGTACTTCTTGCGTGCCACCAACGCCGAGATGCAGCTGTCGTATGGCAGCCTGTGGCGCGCCAGGCAAGGCGAGCCGCTCGACATCCATTTGCTGCATGCCGACCACCTGATGGTGCATGCCGAACGCCTGGCCGATGGCCGGGCCTCCTGGTTGTTTGGTGACACCCGACCCAAAGACGCACTGCCAGATGACGCCCGCACCGCTCTCCCCACGGTGCGCGACCTGCGTGTGCTGCAAGGCCAGCTGACCGTCGTCGACGCACCGCTCAAGGCCAACATCACCGCCGAGTTGCAGGTCGCCGAAGGCGCGTCTTCGCCAGCGGCACAGACGGGCACGTCGCAGCCCTTGCGCGTGGCCTTGCAAGGCCTTGTGGCCAGCGCGCAAGGCACCTACGGCCCGGCCCAGCTCACGGCCAAGCTGCGCACGGCGCGTGTCACGCCGCTGCTGAGCAGCGATGCCAATGCCGAGGCGGTGCCCATCGTGCTGGAGCTCAAAGTGGGCAAGGCTGCGCTGGCTTTCAACGGCACCGTGACCGATCTGTTCAAGCTGTCGCGCATGAGTGGCGTGTTCCGCGTCAGCGGCCCGTCGCTGGCTGCCGTGGGTGACCCGTTGGGCGTGACGCTGCCCAGCACCGGCGCCTTCGTGCTGGCCGGGCGCATCACCAAAGCCGGCGAAGTGTGGAACGTGGTGACCGACGACGCCACCGTGGGCTCGAGCAAGCTGAGAGGCGCGTTGACTTACGACACCCGCCCGCGTGTGCCGCTGCTGTCAGGCAGCGTGACGGGCCCGCGCCTGCTGCTGGCCGATCTGGCGCCCACCATCGGCGGCGAGCCGGGCGCAGCGGCTGCGCCACCGGCCGGAGCGTCGTCGCCCGTCGCGGCTCGGGTGCTGCCCGACAAAGAATTCGACCTGCCTTCGCTGCGGGCCATGAATGCCAACGTGCTGATGTCCTTCGACCGCGTTGAACTCGGCAGCCTGTTTGCCTTGCCCTTGCAGCCTTTGAAGACCCACCTCACGCTGCAAGACGGCAAGCTGCGCCTGGACAAGCTGGTGGCGCGCACGGCCGATGGCAACCTGGCCGGCGACGTCTCGCTCGACGGCACCGGCAAGATCGCGCTGTGGGAGGCCGACCTTCGCTGGTCGGGCGTCAAGCTCGAAGAGTGGCTGAAGCAGCCGCGCCCCGGCGGTGGCCCGCCCTATGTGCTGGGCAGCCTGGTGGGCCGCGCCTCGCTCAAGGGTCAGGGGCGCTCGACCGCGCAGATCCTGGGCAGCCTCGACGGCGTGGTGACCACCTCGCTGCGCAACGGCCGGGTGTCGCACCTGGCGGTCGAAGCGGCCGGCCTCGACATCGCCGAAGCGCTCGGCGTGCTGCTCAAAGGCGACGACCTGCTGCCTGTCAGCTGTGCACTGGCCGACATGCAGGCCAAACAAGGTGTGCTGCGCCCGCGCGCCCTGGTGGTCGACACCGGTGACTCCACCCTCTGGGCCGACGGCAGCGTGTCGCTGAAAGACGAAACGCTGGACCTGCGGGTGGTGGTCACCCCCAAGGATTTCAGCCCCTTGACCTTGCGCACCCCGCTCTTTGTCAAAGGCCCGTTCAAAGACCCGCGCGTCTCCGTGGAGAAAGCCCCCTTGGCACGCAAGCTGGGCAGTGCAGTGCTGTTGGCGTTGATCAACCCGCTGGCGGCTCTGGTGCCCCTGCTGGACCGAGGTGGCGGCGAAACCGGCGCCGACAACTGCGCACAACTGCTGGATCGTGCACGGCAGGCCGCACGCGACAAGGCCCAGGCACCACCCGGTGGCAAACCCTGACTTGGTTGACGATGTAATTTGGTTACTGAATAATCAAGACCCAAGTTACAGCCGATGCCCACCCGGCGTCACCGCATGAAACCAGCCCTGATCGAAGTCACCCAGCGCATTCGCGAGCGCAGCGCCGGCTTGCGCAGCGCCTACCTGCAACGTGTGGATCAGCTGGCGGCTCGCCCGCGTGGCTCCGACCGCATGGGTTGCGCCAACGTGGCCCACGCGTTCGCGGCCATGCC
>NZ_JANOCG010000007.1:0-10048 GCF_031412075.1 Rhizobacter sp. | reverse complement strand
GGCGCTGATCGGGCGCGTGGGCTCGGGCAAGTCGACCATCCAGCGCCTCATCATGGGCCTGTACCAGCCGACCGACGGCGCCGTGCTGCTCGACGGCATCGACCTGCGCCAGCTCGACCCGGCCGACGTGCGGCGCAACCTCGGCTACGTGTCGCAAGACGTGACGCTCTTCTACGGCACGCTGCGCGACAACATCACCTTCGGCCTGCCCTACGCCGACGACTCCGCGGTGGTGGCTGCCGCCGAGCTGGCCGGCATGGTGAGCTTCATCAACCGCCACCCGCGCGGCTTCGACATGCCGGTGGGCGAGCGCGGCGAATCGCTCTCGGGCGGCCAGCGCCAGGGCATCGGCCTTGCACGCGCGGTGCTGCACAACGCACCCATCCTGCTGCTCGACGAACCCACCAGCGCGATGGACTTCACCACCGAAGCGCAGATCACCCAGAACGTGGCCCAGTTTGCGCACAACAAGACGGTGGTGCTGGTCACGCACCGCACCTCGCTGCTGGCCATGGTCACGCGAGTGATCGTGATCGACGGCGGCAAGATCGTGGCCGACGGGCCGCGCGACCGGATCATGGAAGCGCTCTCCACGGGGCGCATCGCGAGAGCCGCATGAGGCGCGTCATGGCCGCCGCGGAGCACATCGGCCGGTCTTTTCACCGCAAAGACGCAAAGGTCGCAAAGATCGCAAAGAAAGACTCTTTTTCCTTCGCGTTCTTTGCGACCTTGGCGCCTTGGCGGTAAAGAAACGGCGCCCCATCGGGAACCCACATGAACGAACCCAGCCAACCCGAAGGCCGCACCAACGCCTTTCTGTTTCGCATCGGCCAGCGCATTCTGGCCGCGCTTGAAAAGCTGCGCGTGCTGCTGGCGCCGATCAGCGACCGTGTGTTTGGCAGCACCGCCACCGACCAGCAGGCCAACCAGGCCGGATTTCGCAGCTTCGAGCAAGAAGCCGATGAAGTGATGTCACGCGGCAAGACACAGCGTGCACAGAAGATCGTGCGGGCCTCGGCGGTGATCGTGTTGCTGCTCATCGTGTGGGCGGCACTCGCCAAGGTGGACGAGGTGACACGCGGCGAAGGCCGGGTGATCCCGTCGCGGCAGCTGCAGGTGCTGCAGTCGTTCGACGGCGGCGTGGTGTCGGAGATCCTGGTCAAGGAAGGCCAGGTGGTTGAAGCCGGTCAGTTGCTGTTGAAGATCGACGAAACGCGCGCCACCTCGGGTGTGCGAGAGAGTGCTGCCCAGGGCTTTGCGTTGCGTGCGCGGCAGGCGCGGCTCACGGCGCTGGCCGAAGGCTCGGCCTTTTCACCGCCGCCGATGGGCGGTGACCCCGAAGAAGCACGCATCCTGCAAGGCGAAAAGGAGCTGTACGAGGCCAAGCGCTCCGAGCTGTCGACGCTGTTGTCGATCAACGGCCAGCAGCTGCAGCAGCGTCAGCAGGAGCTGGCTGAAATGCGCTCGCGAAAGAGTTCCGCTGAGCGCTCATTGGAGCTCGGGCAACAGGAGCTCGCCAAGACCAAACCGCTGCTCGCCAGCGGCGCAGTGAGCGAGGTCGACATCTTGCGGCTGGAGCGAGACCTCTCGCGCAGCCGCGGCGAATCAGAGCAAGCCAGCGCGCAGATCGCGCGGGTACAGGCAGCCATCGGCGAAGCGCAGCGCAAGATCGAAGAGACCGAGATCGCCTTCCGCAACGAAGCCCGCAAGGAACTCGCCGAGGTGGTGGGCAAGCTCAACGCCTTGAACGAAGGCCAGGTGGCCTTGAGCGACAAGGTGGCCAAGTCGCAGGTGAAGTCGCCTGTGCGCGGGCGGGTGCAGCGGCTGCTGGCCAACACCGTGGGCGGTGTGGTGCAGGCGGGCAAGGACATCGTGGAGATCGTGCCGCTCGACGACCAGCTGGTGCTCGAAGCCCGCATGGCGCCGAAAGACATTGCCTTCATCCGCCCTGACCAGAGCGCGACCGTCAAGTTCACCGCCTACGACTTCTCCATCTACGGCGGGCTCGACGCCAAGGTGGAAAACATCAGCCCCGACACCGTGATCGACGAGCGGGGCAACGCCTACTACCTGGTGCGGGTGCGCACCACGCGCTCCAACTTCAGCGAGAAGCTGCCCATCATCCCGGGCATGACGGCCGAGGTGGACGTGCTGACTGGGCGCAAATCGGTGTTGACCTACCTGCTGAAACCCGTTCTTAAGGTCAAGGCCTACGCCCTGAGCGAGAGATAGCCCCCCCAGTCGCTTCGCTCCTGCCGCCAAGGGGCGCCGCCTGGCGGCCCGGCAAAGCCGGTTCCGCGGGCGTTGCTGGAGGGGCGCATCGCTTCGCTTGCGCGAATCAGCCGTTCGCCGCGAGCTGCACCTGGTTGCGGCCAGCGCCTTTGGCCGCGTACAAAGCCTGATCAGCTTCGGAGATGAAGTCGGCCACCGACTGGCTCGCTTGCGCCACGCGCGCCACCACACCCAGGCTGATGCTCACGGGGATGCGCTTGCCGCGGTAGATGAACTGGATGCACTCCACTGCGACGCGCATGCGCTCGGCCACTTCGAGGGCGTGTTCGGCATCGGTGGCCGGCAGCACGACGGCGAATTCTTCGCCACCGTAGCGCGCCACCAAATCGGTGGAGCGGCCCGCCGTGCCGGCCAGCGTGGTGGCCACGAGCTTGAGGCATTCGTCACCGGCCAGATGGCCCACGCTGTCGTTGATCTTCTTGAAGTGGTCGATGTCGGCCAGGACCAGGGCCACCGGCGTGCCGGTGCGGGCCGAGCGGTCGTGCTCTTTCTTCAGGGTCTCGTCGAAGTAGCGCCGGTTGTGCACCTTGGTGAGCGCGTCCGTCACGCTCAGCTTGGCCAGCTCGATGTTGGCGAGTTCAATGTTTTCCATCGCCCGCTTGAGCTCGGCGGTGCGGTCGAGCACACGCAGCTCCAGCTCTTCGTTGGCTTGCAGTTGCACCGCCAGCGCATGCTCCTGGGCGCGGATTTTCTCGTCGCGCTCTTCGTGCAAGCGGCCGGTGAGCACCAGCGATTCACGCTGCGCCGCTTCCTTGGAAGCCGTTTCGCGTTTGATGCGCTCGGCCAGCGCCACAGACAGCAGCAAGGTCTCGACAACAAAGCCGATCTGCTGCACGTACTGAATCCACCAGCCCGTGTCGATCACGCCGAACATCGACAGCATCATCACGATGGTGGCCGCGATGATGGTGATCCAGGCCAGCGCAAAGTAGCGCGCCAGGACATTGCCCTGGGCCACCAGGTACACCGAGCTGTAAACGCCGGCCAGGCTGCAAAGGATGCCGCCGATGCCAATCATCCAGATCAGCAGCCGCGTGGCCGGAAACATGGCCATCACCGAGGCGACGACCCAGAAGCTGATGACGACCAGGCTGATCCAGTTCAGGTGCCGGGCCGCGTTCTTCAGGTCGAGGAAGTGTCGGAAGAAGACCGCCGCGGCGAGGAAACTGAAGCAGGCAAAAAGTTCGTAGGCGCGAGACTTCAACCAGTCGGTGCCGCCCCACACGTAGTACGTGCCATACCCGGTGACCGCCAATTCGTACAAGATGATCGACAGCAGGTACACCGAGTAAGAAAGGAAGCTGCGGTCGCGGGTGAAGATGAACAGGCTCAGGTTGTAGAAGAGCATCACACCCAGGATGCCGAACAGCAGCCCCATCATCACCGCGCGGTCGTGGCGGCTGGCGTGCAGCTCCTTCTTCTCCCACAGGACGAGAGGCACCAACAGCTGGCTCGAGGTGTTCACCCGCAGCAGCATGCTGGCCCGGTCGCCGGGTTGCATCACCACCGGGAACAGCAAACCCGGATCGCGCAACAACCGGGGGTCGGCTGGGCGGTTCACGCCGGCGCTGTGCGAGGCCACCCAGCGATTGCGACCCGGGTCGAATTGATGGAAGTCGACCGCCTGGAGCATCGGCCAGGCAATCCCGAGTACCCACTCGGTGTCGCGCTCGGCCTCGTGTCGCAGGTTGAAGCGGATCCATACCGGCGTGGCTTGCCGCTCCAGGTTGACTCTCTTGCCCGCGTAGGGGCGCCAGCGAGGGGCCAGCGAAGCGGACATGGCCTGCTCGGGGGTGAGGTTCTCACCAGGTGCCTCGGTCAGCAGCTCCACGCCGCTCTCGATGCGCACCGATGTCGCCCCTCTTTCGAGAACGATGTCGGCCGGCACCGCGGCCGCCGCGGAACCCACGGCGCACAGCCACGCCAACTGCAGTGCGAGCAGTAACACGGCGAGGGCGCGGCGAGGGGTACACATCTTTGGGCGTTGAGAGCGGGTCTGACACTCGTGCGACGAAGACACGGTAGTTGGTTTTCGGTGCGCTTGGCTTGCGCTTGAGCGCCAGGGGCTGCGCAAACCCGCTCGTGCCCACAAGTACTTCACGCTCCCGGTGAATGCACCTTGCTTCGCATGCCGCTGTACGTCTATGAGCCGGGTGTTGCCGGTTGTTTCATGCGGTTTGCCAAAAATCGCGTGCGCTCAAGTTTCAGAAAACCCCGCCGATAACGGTTGCGGGCGGCTTGCGCACGCTGAACAACGAGGCCATCACCGGTCTCTTATTCGCGCTCAAGTTGACCTCAGCGGTGATTCTGTTCACGCAAACGCCTCGATGCGGGTCACTTAAGAACCGGGCTTCTCCGCTATTCTCAAAAGCATTCTGAGCGGTATCTCGCCCGAGGTTTTTGTATGCCCACCATTGTTCAAACCGTCAACGGCAAAGTCACAGGTCTCTGGGGCTCTGCCTTGCGCCGCACACCATCCGGCAAGCTCGTTGCCTTGAACATGGGCGACATCGTCAACCGGGGCGACGTGATCCTGACCACGCAAGACGGCATCGTCCAGCTCACCCCCGACCACGACACACCCCGCACCGCTGTTGCGCCGGCCACCGACCTCGACCGCGTGATCGCCGAGCTCAACGAGCCCGACGCCCTCAGCGCACCGGCTGCCGGCTTGAACCCGGGCGACGGCTCGGGCCTGCAGCCCGGCCTGCGCGTGGGCCGCATCTCGGAAGACATCAGCTCGACGTCGTTCACGCAGAACAACGACAACACGGCCGCCCGTTTTGTCGAGCCACGCGCGACACCCCCGGAAGACGGGCAAGCCGCAGCCGCTGCACCTACCGCGCCCGGTCCGCTCAACGAGCGCCCCACGGCATCGACCGCTGCCAGCAGCGGCAATGAAGACAACACCCTGCCGATCTCGCTGACCGGGCAAGACACCGATGGCAGCGTGACCGCCATCAACGTGACCAGCATCCCCACCGGCAGCGCGCTGCTGCTGGCCGATGGCGTGACGCCGGTCGTGGCCGGCCAGACGCTCACCCCCGCGCAAGCCGCCGGCCTCTTGTGGCGCCCCGCGCCTGATTTCAACGGCGGCGCTGCCGTGACCTTCACCGTCACCGACAACCAAGGCGCCGTTTCGGCCCCCGCCACGGTGCAGATCAGCGTGCTGTCGGTCAACGACACGCCGCTGGCCAATGCCGGCATTGCCAGCGTCGGCCCTGAATACAGCAGCATCCCCGTCAACCTGACCGGCACCGACATGGACGGCACGGTCGCCAGCATCAGCGTGACCACCCTGCCCCCGGGCGGCGCGCTCTATCTGGCTGATGGCGTGACGCCAGTCGTGCCCGGCACCACGCTCACACCCACCCAGGCCTCGCAACTGGTCTTCGTGCCCAACCCGGGCAACACCGGCACGGGCACGATCGGCTTCACCGTCACCGACAACGAAGGCGCCACCTCAACCCCCAACGCGGCCCAAGTCAACGTGACGCCGGTGCCGACCACGGTCACCCTTGCTGCCTCGGCCACCACCGTCACCGAAGGTGGCAGCGTGGTCTACAGCGCCTCCGTCGACCACCCGGTCAGCGGCTCGCCGCTGGTCATCACGCTCAGCAACGGCAGCACCATCACCATCCCGGCGGGCCAGAGCAGTGGCAACACCACCCCCGTGGTGACGCGTGCCGATGACTACCATGCCCAGGGCAGCCAGACCCAGACCCTTGCGGTCGCCGGCACCACAGGTGGCAACTTCTCATCGCTCGTCACCGGCAGCACCATCGCCACCACGGTGACCGACGACGCCGATGCCAGCACCGTTTCACTGAGCGCCTCCACCGCATCGCTCGCCGAAGGCGGCAGCGTGGTCTACACCGCCAGCGTGAACAACACGGTGACCGGCTCGCCGCTGGTCGTGACCCTGTCGAACGGCCAGACCATCACCATTCCCGTCGGACAGAGCTCGGGCAACAGTGCGCCCGCCGTGCTGCGCCCGGACGACGCCAACCTGCAAGGTTTGCAAACCATCAGCACGGCCATCACCGGCACGAGCGGTGGCAACTTCGAAGCCGTGAACAACGGCCCGGCCGTCAACACGACCGTGACCGACGACGCCGATGCGAGCACCGTCACGCTGAGCACGTCGACCCCCACCGTGGCCGAAGGCGGCAGCGTCGTCTACACCGCCAGCTTGAGCAGCCCGGTCGCCGGTGCGCCCTTGGTCATCACGCTGATCAACGGCCAGACCATCACGATTCCCGTCGGCCAGAGCAGTGGCAGCAGTGCGCCCTTTGCCGTGCGCCCAGACGACGCCGCCGTGCAAGGCACCGACACGCTCACCGTCAACATCAGCGGCACCGCCGGCGGCAGCTTCGAAGCCCTCACGCCCACCGGCACGGCCACCACCACGGTGACCGACGACACCGACACGAGCACCGTCACCCTCAGCGCCTCGGCCGCGTCGGTGACCGAAGGCGGCAGCATCACCTACACCGCCAGCGTGAGCAGCCCGGTCGCAGGTGTGCCCCTGGTCGTCACGCTCAGCAACGGCCAACAGATCACCATCCCGGTCGGCCAGAGTTCGGCCAGCAGCGCACCCTTTGCTGTGCGCGCCGACGACGTGCAGCTGCAAGGCAGCGACACGCTCAGCGTCAACATCAGCGCCACCACCGGCGGCAACTACGAAGCCCTCACCGCCACCGGCACCGCCACCACCACGGTAGGCGACGACGCCGACGCGACCACCGCCACACTCACCGCTTCGACGGCCAGCGTCATCGAAGGCGGCAGCATCGTCTACACCGCCACGCTGAACAACGCCGTGGCCGGCTCATCCCTGGTCATCACGCTGAGCAACGGCCAGACCATCACCATCCCGGTCGGCCAGAGCAGCGGGATCAGTGCGCCCTTCGCCGTGCGCGCGGACGACGCGCTGGCGCAAGGCACCGACACGCTCAACGTCAACATCACCACCACCGCAGGCGGCAGCTTCGAAGCCGTGACACCCACCGGCACTGCCACCACCACGGTGAGCGACAACGCCGACGGCACCACGGTCACGCTCACGGCCTCGGCCACCAACGTGAGCGAAGGCGGGAGCCTCGTCTACACCGCCACGCTGAGCGCAGCCGTGAGCGGCGCGCCGCTTCTCATCACCCTCAGCAACGGCCAAGTCATCAGCATCCCGGTGGGCCAGAGCAGCGGCAGCAGCGCGCCCTTTGCCGTGCGCGCCGACGACGCCCACGTGCAGCCCGACGACACCTTGGTGGTGACCATCGCCAACACCAGCGGTGGCGACTTCGAAGCCCTCACGCCCACCGGTACCGCTGCCACCACGGTGAGCGACGACGCCGACGTGAGCACCGTCACGCTCTCTTCTTCGGCCACCAGCGTGAGCGAAGGCGGCAGCGTGGTTTACACCGCCACGTTAAGCAACCCGGTCGTCGGCACGCCACTGGTGATCTCGCTCAACAACGGCCAGAGCATCGTGATCCCGGTCGGCCAGAGCTCGGCCGACAGCGCGCCCTTTGCCGTGCGTGCGGACGACAACTTTGTGCAAGGCGCGCAGAGCTTCAGCGTGAGCATCGCCGGCACCAGCGGCGGCAGCTACGAATCGCTCGCCACCAGCTCGACCGTGAGCACCACGGTGAACGACGATGCCGACACCAGCACCGTCAGCTTGAGCGCCAGCCCGGCCGTGGCCGAAGGCGGCAGCATTGTCTACACCGCCACGCTCACGTCGGCCGCACAGACCGCGGTGGTGGTGACGCTCTCCAACGGCTCCTTCATCAACATCGCCGCCGGCGCATCGTCTGGCACGGTGACGGTTGCTGCGCCCAGCGACGACGTGCTGGTCGACGCCGGCTCGGTCTCGGCCACCATCGCCTCGGCCACCGGTGGCAATTTCGAATCGCTGCTTGTCGACCCGTCGGCCGCCAGCACCAGCATCACCGACACGCTCGACACCACCACCTTGAGCCTCACCGGCTCGGCCTCGGTCAGTGAAGCCGGCAGCGCCAACTACACCCTCTCGTTGACCAGCGTGGCGCAAACCGCTGTGACCGTGACGCTCACCTACAGCGGCAACGCCGCCAACGGCAGCGATTTCACCGGCACCACCACCGTCACCATTCCCGCTGGCGCCAGCCTGGCCAGCTTCTCGGTGGCCGCCATCGACGACGTGCTCGCCGAAGGCCCCGAGAACTTCACCGTGGCCATCACCTCGGTGACCGGCGGCAACTTCGAAAGCCTGGTCGTGAGCGGCGGCGCCGGCTCGGTGAGCACCGGCATCGTCGACAACGACATCTCGACCGTGAGCCTCGCGGCCACACCCAGCCTCAGTGAGGCCGGCGGCAACATCGTCTACACCGCCACGCTCACCCAAGCGCCGGCCACGGCCTTGACCGTGACCTTGTCGAACGGCGCCGTCATCAACGTGGCGGCGGGTGCGTTCACCGGCTCCGTGAGCGTGCCGGTCGCGGCGAACGAAGACGTCTACGTCGACCCGAGCAGCCTCAGCGCCACCATCGCCAGCACCTCGGGCGGCGGCATTCCGCTGGCCGTGGACCCGGCGCCTGCCGTCACCGCCATCACCGACACGGTCGACACCACCACGCTGTCGCTCAATGCGACCGCGTCGGTCGCCGAAGGCGGCTCCATCGTCTACACCGCCTCGCTCAGCTCGCCTGCGGGCACGGCGGTGAACATCACGCTCTCGAACGGCGCCAGCCTCAGCATCGCGGCAGGTGCCTCCAGCGGCAGCGTGGCCGTGGCAGCGCCTGGCGATGACGTGTACGTCGACGCCGGCGCGGTGTCGGCCACCATCACCGCTGCCAGCGGTGGCAACTTCGAATCGCTGGTGGTGAACCCGGCCCCGGCCCTCACCAGCGTCACCGATACGATCGCCACGACGACCGTCTCGCTCACCGCCACGGCCACGGTCGCCGAAGGCGGCAGCATCGTCTACACCGCGAGCCTGAATGCGCCCGCGCAAACGGCCGTCACGGTCAATCTGTCCAACGGTTCGTTCATCACCATCGCGGCCGGTGCCTCCACCGGCACGGTGGCGGTGCTGGCTCCGGCCGACGACGTGATCGTCGACGCCGGCTCGGTGTCGGCCACCATCACGGGTGCGACAGGCGGCAACTTCGAGAGCCTGGCCGTCAACCCGGCCGCGGCAACCACCGCCGTCATTGACACGCTTGACACCACCACCGTCAGCCTCACCGCGACCCCGTCGGTCAGCGAAGGTGGCAGCATCGTCTACACCGCCTCGCTCACCTCGCCTGCCAGCACGGCAGTCAGCGTGACGCTCTCCAACGGCGCCAGCATCACCATCCTCGCAGGCACGTCCAGCGGCAGCGTGGCCGTGGCCGCGCCGGGCGATGACGTGCTCGTCGACGCCAGCGCCATCTCGGCCACCATCACCGCGGCCAGCGGCGGCAACTTCGAAAACCTGGTGGTCAACCCCGCAGCGGCGACCACCAGCGTCACCGACACCGTCGACACCACCACCGTGTCGCTCACCGCTACGCCTTCGGTGGCTGAAGGCGGCAACATCGTCTACACCGCCTCGCTCGGCTCACCCGCCGGCACCGCCGTGACGGTGACGCTCTCCAACGGCGCGCAGATCACCATCGCCGCAGGCGCCTCGTCCGGCTCGGTGCCGGTGGCCGCCCCTGCCGATGACGTGTTGATCGACGCCGGCACCGTGTCGGCCAGCATCGTCTCGGCCAGCGGTGGCAACTTCGAAAGC
>NZ_JANOCG010000006.1:0-7088 GCF_031412075.1 Rhizobacter sp. | reverse complement strand
AAAGCCGCCTACCGCTGGAGCGAGCGGGCGATGACGTATGCCTCGGCGGCGCGAGGCGACAAGGCGGGAGGTTTCAACCTGGCGCGGGTGCAGTCTTCGAACGGCAGCACCAGCGGCGGGTCCGGCATCTTGCCGGTGACGAACACGCAGTTCCCAGCCGAGAAGGTGGACAGCTACGAGCTGGGCACCAAGACGAGCTGGGCGGGCGGCAACCTGCTGCTCAATGCTGCGCTGTTCCATTCAAGGTACAGCGACTACCAGCTCAACACCTTCAGCGGCATCAGCTGGGTGGTCGCGTCGATCCCCGAGCTCACGACCCGCGGTGTGGATGTCGACCTGCAGTGGCAAACCGACGTCACCGGCCTGTCGTTACAGGGCGGCGTGGGCTACACCAAGGCGAAGTACGGTGACGACCGGCTGGCCGACACATCGCTCGCCACGCTGCCCGGCAGCACTGCAGGCTTTGCACCCGAGTGGACGGTCTCGGCCGGCTTCGGCTACGAGTGGAACATCGGCAACAGCCTGTTGGGCCGCTTCAACCTCGGCGCGAAGTACAGCAGCCGCTACAACACCAGCACCACCCCCAACCCGCTGACGGAGCAGAAGGCCTTCACGCTGGTCGACGCGCGCCTGGGCGTCGGCTCGCTCGGCAAGAGCTGGAGCCTGGAGCTGTGGGGCCACAACCTGACCAACGAGGTGTATTCGCAGGCCTCGTTCGGGCCAGCCCTGCAAACCGGCGCCATCAACGGCTTCCTGGGTGCACCCCGCACCTATGGCGTCACGCTGCGCAAGAGTCTCTGAGCCACGTTATTCAAGCAGTAAGGATCACGATGAAACGCACTTTCAAACCCCACCCGATCAATGTCAGCCGGCGTCAGCTGGTCCTGTCGGCCGCCAGCGCCGCGCTCGCCTCGCCGCTGTTCGCCCGCGCCGCACCCGGCGACAGCGCCGACGAGATCCTCATCGGCCAATCGGTCGCGCTGACGGGCCCGGCCGCGCCCTCGTTCGAAGTTTTGCTGCGTGGCCAGGACCTCGCGCTGAAAGAGTTCAACGCCAAGGGCGGCGTCAACGGCCGCCCGGTCAAGCTGATCAAGCTCGACGACGGCTACGACACCAAGAAGTGCGCCGACAACGTCAGCAAGCTGATCGACGAGCACAAGGTGGTGAGCCTGTTTGGCCTGGGCAGCACCGCCGGGGTGGGCGCGACGCTGCCGATCCTGCTGGAGAAGAAGGTGCCGCTGATCGGCGTGTACACCGGCTCGCCCAGCCTGCGCGCGAAGCAGCACCCCTACTTCTTCACCACCACGGCGAGCTACCGGGACGAAGTGGTGCAGATGATCCGCAACCAGGTGACGCTGCAGCGCTCGCGCATCGGTTTGGTCTATGGCAACAGCCCCTTCGGTCACCTCATGGTACCGGTGGTGGACGAAGTGGCCAAGGAGATGGGCGTGACGATCGTCAGCCGCGCGTCGCTCGAAATCACCGGCACCGATGCGGTGGCCGCTGCCCAGACCATTGCCAAGGAGCGCCCGCAGGCCGTGATCATGATGGCCTTCGGCACCGGCATCTTCCCCTTCATCAAGGCCGCACGATCGATCATCGGCGCGCCCTTGTACTGCCCTTCGATCGCCAATGCAAAAGCCTTGCTCGATGCGCTGGGCGATGACGCGCGCGGCCTGGCCTACACCGTCACCACCCCCTACCCGTGGCGCCAGACCACGCCGCTCATGCGCGACTACAACGCCGCGATGGAAGCGGCCAAGCTGCCGGTCGACTACGACCACCTCACGGGCTACCTCAACATGCGCTCGCTGCTGGCGGTGCTGGCGCGGGCGGGCAAGCAGGTCACGCCGCAGGGGCTGGTGGCCACGGTCGAGCGCATGAAGAAGGTCGACCTCGGCGGCTACGTGCTCGATTTCAGCCCCAACAACCACCACGGGTCCAGGTTCGTCGAGACGGTGGTCGTGGGGCCGGGCGGGCGCTACATGCGCTGACAGGCAACAGACAACCACCAGGAGACACAGATGACAACGTGGAAAAGACGGTTCGGCCCTTCACTCTTTCTCGGCCTCGCACTTCAGGCGGGCACGGCCTTCGGCCAAGCCGGCGAGACGGTTCGCATCGCCGTGATCGACCCGATGTCGGGTTTTGCTGCGGCAGCGGGTGCCAACGCGCTTCACATCTTTCAGTTCCTCGCCGAGCGTGAGAGCAAGAGCAACCCGGCCAGGGTGAAGTACGAGGTCGTGGCATTCGACAACAAGATGTCACCGCAGGAGACCTTGAGCACGCTCAAGGCGGCCGCCGATCAGGGCTTCCGCTACGTGACACAAGGCATTGGCTCGGCGGCTGGCCTCGCGTTGATGGATGCCATCGGCAAGCACAACGAGCGCAACCCTGGCAAGGAGATCGTCTACCTGAATCACAACGCCATTGACCCGACCATGACCAATGAGGCGTGCAACTTCTGGCACTTCCGCTTCGAGCCGGATGTGTCGATGAAGATGGAGATCCTCACCTCGGCCATCAAGGACACACCGTCGATCAAGAAGGTTTACCTCATCAACCAGAACTACGCGCTCGGCCACCAGGCGGTGAAGTACGCGCGGGAGATGCTGGGCCGCAAGCGCCCTGACGTGCAGATCGTGGGCGACGATTTGCACCCCATTGGCCAGACCAAGGATTTCACGCCCTACGTGGTGAAGATCAAGCAGTCCGGCGCCGATGC
This sequence comes from Rhizobacter sp., assembly GCF_031412075.1. Taxonomy (GTDB): domain Bacteria; phylum Pseudomonadota; class Gammaproteobacteria; order Burkholderiales; family Burkholderiaceae_C; genus Rhizobacter. Next base: position 4,363 of record NZ_JANOCG010000006.1, on the reverse strand, counting down.
GGTCATCACCGCGAACTGGGGCCCCGACATTGCGCTGCTCTTCAAGGCGGCGAAAGATGCGGGGCTGGACGTCGCCTTCTACACCTACGCGGCAGGCGGACCGGGCGCTCCTGCGTTGCTGGGCGACTATGGCCTGGGGAAGGTCAAGTACGTGGGCACGGCCTATACCAACATGCCCGGTGAAGCGACGCAGATCCGTCAGGCGTTCGAAGCGCGCTACAAGGAAGACTTCACCATTCCCTCGGCGATCGCGATCTACAAATCACTGAGTGCGGCTATCGCCAAGGCGAAATCGACCGATCCGGTGAAGGTGGCCAAGGCCTTGGAAGGCATGAGCGTGAAAACCTCGATCGGCGAGGTAACCCTTCGCGCATCGGACCACCAGCTGCAACAGGCCCTCTACCTCGTGAGCTGGGGCAAGACCGACAAGCAGAACCCCGACGGCCGCGAAGGCACAGGCAACACCTGGATCGGCGAGAAGCTCTACGCGTCGTACGTTTCAAGCACGCCGACGACCTGTCAGATGAAGCGACCCAACTGAGCCGATGACCAGCGCCGGCAAGGCCTTGGTTGGCGTCCGGAGCTGGCTGCAACCATCCAGATGGAGCCTGTTGCGGTCTCACTCTTTGATGGGTAGCAAGAGACAGGAGCTGTGCTCTCCATCCGTGTGAATGACGTGCTGCCCACTGTTGACACTGCCGTACTCGCGGATCGCGGGCATCGGTGTTCCCAGCGGGTTTCTCGAGCTGATGACGAAGCGGAGTTGCTCGCCGGGATGGAAGCCAAGGTCTATCGGCAACAGACCGATTTCGATGTCGACGATCTCGGTGGGCGAGAGCTTCTCGACACGGTCGACGTTGTGGGAGGGCACCTCATCGCTCGACCCGTCGCAGCAGCTCTGGAAGAGCTGGTGGCGATCATCGCCCCCGCCATTCAGCAGATCCTGGCTCCGCAACGCCAAAGTTGACAAGGCACGTCAAGCACCAAGCATGGACTGGCCTGCTCACTTTCGGCCGCTCCTACTCGACAGCGACAACAGCGGGCTCAGTCAGCAAGGGTAGTAGAAGCGACGGGCACGATCGTGTAGCCGTTGCGACCGTGTGCCTTGGTCATGTAAAGCGCATCGTCTGCCGCCTTCAGCAGGTCTGCTGGTGCGCGCTCATCTTCCGCGGGAATGAGGATGCCGCCGATGCTGGACGAGACCCTCAACGCCGTGCCGTTGGCCTGCATCGGTTGCGCCATGGCTAGCGCGATCTTCTGCGCGACTTTCTCGAGTGGCTCCGCACTGCGGAGGCCTTCGAGGACGATGACGAATTCGTCGCCAGCGAAGCGCGCGATGAAGTCGGTGTTGCGCACTGCACCGGTCAGGCGCTGTCCAAAGGCCACCAGCACAGCATCGCCGACAGCATGGCCGTGCCCATCGTTGATGTGCTTGAACCGATCTATGTCCAGGAACATCAGGCCGGTCGACGTGCCTTGACGGCGGGCACGGGCCAGCGCTTCAGGCAGGCGCTCTTCGAGCCGGCGGCGATTGGGCAGGCGCGTCAGCGGGTCGGAAAAAGCCAGCATGGCCATGTCGCGTTCGGCCGTGCGCAGCTCCGTGATATCGGTCGTGAGGATGTAGAGGCCCTGCACTCTGTCGTGGTCGTCGCGGTCCGGCACGTAGAGCGCCTGCAGGCACCGCTGAATCCCCTGCAGGGAGGTCTCGAGTTCGAAGGAAACTCGTTCGCCCGCCATCGCCTTCGCCAGCGCGGCCTCGCGTTCTGCGTAAGCGGCTTCCCCCGCGATGTCTCGAAAGGGTGTTCCAGTGATGTCGTTCCACCGAACGCCGACCCACTCGCGGAACTTGCGGTTGGCGAACTGGACGCGCAGGTCGGCGTCGATGTAGGTGATGCCCGCGGGCACGTTGTCGGTGATGGCGCGCAGCCGCTGCTCGCTGCGCACAAGCCGCTCCTGAAGCTCGCGCAGGCTGCTGATGTCGAAGGTCATCAACAGGTAACCAACGACATCCCCGCTGCAGCCACGGTCGGGTACCAGGTTCGTTTGGTAGTGAATGGTTCTTCCCTCGAAAACGCCAGCGCCTTCATAGCGCGCGCGCTCGCCGGCCAGCACTTTCGGCAGATGCGACGAAAAGAGCGCGTACTCCTGCGGTGACAGCAGGTCCAATAGCCGCATTCCGAGCGCCTGCTCCAGGCGTAGCCCGTAGATCTGCAGGGCGCGTTCGTTGACGAACAGACACCGGCCCTCTCGGTCGAAACGCGCCACCATGGCCGGCAGATGGTCGAGCACGGCGTGGAGCCGGTCTTCTTCATCCAGATGGCCTGCGTGCCGGGCGAGCCGGTTGATGAGCCAGCGGGCCAGGCGGGCCAACCGCGGGCGAGGGGGAGCAGGAAGGCCGGGCATCCATGGTTATCGGCTCGGGAGACTCCTGCTTGAGCCGGTGATCACGGGACCGTTCGCCGATTCCGGCGGTGTGAAACCTTGACGGCATTCTTTCGACGAGAGTTGGGCTCGTCCCGATTTCAACTGATTGCGATTTGGACGTCTGAATGACTGGAATGAGGCGGTGACCATGGGGTCATGTCGCGGTCGCGAAGGACCGCAATCGCTGTATGACGGATGCTCACTTTCACCCAGCGCACGACGCCGAGCATGAAGATGCGGCGACGCCCGAAGTGATTGCTGCGCGACGCCTGCGGCAGGTTGGGCCGACATGGCGCAGAGCCGCTCCGCTCCGCCATCGACTCGGCGCCGCCACGGCCGCGGCTCTGCCGATCCGCGAGCAGCGCAAGCGACTGCGAAGCCAACCACGCTGACTTCCGCCGTCAGCGGCGCCGGTCGGGCCGCCCTCAGGCCCTCAGGCCGTCAGCACCCAGCCGAGCGCCACCAAGCACGCCAGCACCAGCGCACCAAAGCCCATGGCAGGCCCGAGGCGGCGCCAACGGCTCGCCGGTACCGGGGGCATCGGCTTGTAGGGCATGCGCCCATAACCCACATGGCTCTGTGGAAGCGGCTGGCCGGCATCCATCGCGTCAAACAGGCTTGCTCGCAACGGCGGCAAGCTGGGTTCGGCTTCTTCGGTGAGGGTGGGAACGGGCGGGTTCTCGAACGGCTCGACGTCTTCGGGTGCGATCACCGGGCCCCGGCCAAAGTTGGCCAGCAAGGCCAGCACGCTCTCTGACGAATTCAGTGGGTACTCGTTCTTGGGGCGCTCCGGCAAGGGCCGTTTTGGCCGCCGAGGCGGTTTGATGAGTTTCACTGGCGTACCGCCCTGCGACTCGGGCGCGAAGAGCGCACGGAACTCGGCCACGCTGCCGGGGCGGTCGGTCAGCGGCAATGCCAGCGCCGCGTCGATGGCGCTCAAGAACTCGGGCGCATAACCCAGGGCCGAGGCGCTGTCCTTCAGCCGGGCAAGCGCTTCAGCCAAGGGTTCAGCGTGTGCGGCGCCCCCGGCAGACCAGTGGTTGCTGATCGCAAAGTGCAGCACCGAGGCCAGCGCATGCAAGTCGACGCGGGTCATTTGCTGCAAACGGTGAGGGTTGGCGTAAGCGTCGACGTGCGGCTCGCTCAGGTCACTCAACACCGCCTGGTGGACGGCATCAAAGTCCATCAACACCGGGTGCTCGCCGTTGAGCATGAAGATGTTGACCGGCTCGATCTGGCCGTGCGCCAAGCCCGCGTCGTTGAGTACTGAAATCGCGCCGAGCAGGCCGTCGAACAGGGCTTGCAGCTGCTCTTGGCTCGCGGGTTCGTCGCGCTTGCTCCGTTGTGCGAGCAAGGTCGTTCCCGTCAGCAAGGGCATCACCCGGTAGGCGGTGCCATTGGCCTCCCAGACACACGTCACGCTCAGCAGGTGAGGGTGGTTGAACTGCGAGAGGGTGAGTGCTTCGGTGACGAAGGACTGGAGCCCGCGCTGAAAGGCCTCGTCGTGCGACGGGTCGGTGAGCTCCAACCGACCCTCGGCGTTGCGCATCACAAGCGACGACGGCAGGTACTCCTTGATGGCCACCGTGTTGTGCTCGGTCGCGTGGGTGGCGAGGTAGAGCACGCCGAAGCTGGTCAAGCCGAGAACCTGGGTGATTTCGAACTCTTCCAGCATGTAGCCAGGCTGGAGCGCTTGCCCCGCTCCCACGGGGAGGCGGCCAGGTGGCTGAAGAGGTTCGAACAAGTTCATCGCGTCAGGCAGGGGCAAAAACAATGCCCGGGCGGGTGAAAGTGTGTATTTTGACGCGCTTCGGGGGGGATCTCCGGCCTGTCACGGCACCCTGCTTGAGGGGTGCCGGGAGGGCCAATCAACGCCTTTGGTACTGCTGGGCGCCAAAAAGTGCCTCGCGCGCCTTGCCGTCCACCAGCGGCTTGCGCA
>NZ_JANOCG010000005.1:0-2978 GCF_031412075.1 Rhizobacter sp. | reverse complement strand
CTTGGGCGCGCCGCCGTCGAGCGTCTCGGTCGCGCGCTTCTCGGCGATGCACGAGTAGCCGCGGCTCGCGTCGGCGTTGCTGACGGTGCCGCTGCCGACGATGCTGCCGGCGCGCACGTTGCGCGTCTTGCAGATGTGGGCGATCAACTGGCCGAAGTGGAAGGTCATCTCGGGGCCGGCGTCGCACAGGCCCACCCGCTTGCCGTTCCAGGTGCTTTGCAGCGGCAGGTGCAGGCGCCCGCCGTTCCAGGCACTGCCCACTTCGTCGAGCGTCACCGCCACCGGGCTGAAGGCGGTGGCGGGCTTGCTCTGGAAAAAGCCGAAGCCCTTGGCCAGCTCGGCCGGGATGAGGTTGCGCAGGCTCACGTCGTTGGCAATCATCAGCAGGCGAATGCCCTCCAGCGCTTCGTCGGCGTTGGTGCCCATGGGCACGTCGCCGGTGATCACCGCCACCTCGGCCTCGAAGTCGATGCCCATCTTTTCGCTCGGCACGACGATGTTGTCGCACGGGCCCAGGAAGTCGTCGCTGCCGCCCTGGTACATCAGCGGGTCGGTGTAAAAACTTTCGGGCACTTCGGCATTGCGCGCCTTGCGCACCAGCTCCACATGGTTGATGAAAGCCGAGCCGTCGGCCCACTGGTAGGCGCGCGGCAGCGGCGCCATGCACATGGCCGGGTCGAAGGGAAAGGCATGCCGCGCACGGCCGTGGTTGAGCGTGGTGTAGAGGTCTTCGAGCTGGGGCGACAGAAAACCCCAGTCGTCGAGCACCTGCTGCAGGCGGGTGGCGATGCCGGTGGCGAAGTGGGCCGTGGCGAGGTCACGCGAAACGACGACCAGCTGGCCGTCGCGCGATCCGTCTTTGTAGCTTGCGAGTTTCATGGTCTTCTCGTGTCTCAGGTGGCTCAATTGGCTAGGATGGCCGCATCCCGTATTGTCAACGCATGCATTCAGCCGCCACCCCCTCGTCAACCAACCGCTCAGCCACCCGCCGGCCTTTGCTCGCGCTGCTGGCGCTGGCCGGGGGCGTGGCCTGGCTGCACCTCGTGCTGTGGCAGGGAGTGGTGAGTTCGTTTGCGGCGGACATCCCGGCGCGCAACCTGGTGGTGGTGCAGGTGCGCACCTTGCCTCTGGCCGCCGAGCCCGCGCCGGTGGTCGCCGTCAAGCCCGCCCCGGCGCCGCCGCGCCGTGTCGCCAAGTCGCCCGCCGAACCAGCGCCGCAACGAGAAGAAGTAGCCGTGCCAGCCGAGCCTGTGCTGGTCGCTGCCGCGTTGACCGCCGAAATCAGCGCCGAGCCCACGCTGGTGGCCAACTCTGACGCGGACGACTTGCCGCAGTACCGCACCCAGATCCCGCCGGCGATGACCCTGCAATACCACATGCACCGCGGCGCCCTGCGCGGCACCGGCGAGCTGACGTGGCGCCCCGGCGCCAGAGGGTACGTGGCCCGGCTCGATGGCCGCATGGCGGGCTTCAGCATCCTCACCTGGGTCAGCGAAGGCGGGTTTGACGCCGCCGGGCTCGCCCCGCTGCGCTTCACCGACAAACGGCGTGGCAAGGCCGAGCTGGCCGCCAACTTTCAACGCAGCGCCGGCAAGATCACCTTTTCCGGGCCGAGCACCGAGTACCCGCTGCTGCCCGGTGCGCAAGACCGCATGAGCTGGATGATCCAGATCGCGGCCATCGCATCAGCCGACCCCAAGCGCCTGGTGGCCGGCGCACGCTTGGCGATGTACGTGGCGGGTGCACGTGGCGATGCCGACGTGTGGGCCTTCCGGGTGCAAGGGATTGAAGAAGTGGCCACCGGCGACAGCCCGGTGCAGGCCATCAAGCTGGTGCGCGAGCCCCGCAAACCACACGACACGCGGGTCGAGGTGTGGCTGGCCCCGAGCCTGCACTATCTGCCGGTGCGGGCGGTGCTCACCAGCGAAGGCTCCGCACTGGAGCTGCTGATGCAAACCGCTCAACCCGCATCTTGACCCCCTCGCCTGCAGGGGCATGCAGGAAAGCAGCGGCTTGAATATGGCGTGATGACCCCGAGTTAGCTGTGAAGGAGATGCTTGCATGCAGATGCTTTACAACTCGGACAGCTTCGTCGTCGTGGAGTTCGACGTGCCCAGTGAAACCACGGCCCACCAGGAGACCGCGCTTTCGCGCGGCGGCTACGAAATCGTCGACAAATTCGCCCGCAAGGAAATCTTCATCGAAGGCGCCATGGCCGAAAGTTTCAAGGAAGGTGTCGAAGCCTTGATCAAAACCTCGCCCTCGGAAGAAGAGATGGACGACTACATCGAGCGTTACACCTCGCTGATGCACCACCCGCTGATGATGCACTGACTGCGGCCGCACCGCACCCACAGGCCCCCGTGTTGCAAGCGTGAATTGCGGCACGGGGGCCTGTCTTCTTCACGCGTTCAGCGTACTGCGCTGAAGTAAGGTCGCCTCGGACGGGGCTTGCCGCCTGGCGCAGGGTGCGCCAAGATGGCCCAGCATTCCCGCTGGAGATGCCCATGGCGACCAGTCACATCGATGCACGCGTGGTGTTGTCACCCGGCCTGAAAGAGGCGCCGGTTCTCGACCGCATGTGCTCGCAATTCGTGCTGACGCTCACTGTGCGGCACGCGGGCCGCTTCAACGTGCGGCGCGACTGGAATGGCCTGCTCTCCCTCACCGGCAAACACCTGGTCTGGCCGGCGTCGGTGCTGGCGCGGCTGCGCACCTTCTTGAACAACCGCTGCAAGGGCAACGAACACTGGGCCGGTCACGAGACGCTGACCGACGCCACCTTCATGCAGCGCCACGGCGCCTGGAACGGCCCGTATGAAGAAGGCACGCTTTTTTTCTACATCGACGAATACATCAAGGACGCCCCCAAGGACCTGCTCGCCGTGCTCGGCGCCACTGCCGACTGGCTCGACCGCAGCCTGAAAAAAGAATCCACGCTGGTCGAAAAAAACATCGACGCACTGGCCGGCCTGTTG
>NZ_JANOCG010000004.1:0-8479 GCF_031412075.1 Rhizobacter sp. | reverse complement strand
CACGCAGGGCGCTCAAGCGATGCGAGGTCGCCAGGGCAGCCACTTCGTTCATCACCGCAGTCACTTCGCCGGGCTTGATGTGCGTGATGTGCACGTCGACGCTGCCACTCAATTGAGAGAGCTCTTGGCCGAGTCGTTTGGGACAGAGGTGCTGGCTCAAATGCGCCAACTCCCATTCGTCGTCGCTGAACGCAGTCTCGATCACGAGGTGCGCTACCTTCATGCTCAACAAACGCGCCCAGAGCGCCGGGTTAGGGCCGGTGTCGCCGGTGTAGACCCACCAACCCTTCGAACCTTGCAAGGCAAACCCGACCGCCGGGACGGTGTGGGTCGCACTCAGCACTTCAAAGTGCTTGCCACCCAAGGTCAACCCTTCGCCAACGGCGATGGGCCGCAGCTGCAGCACCGGCTTTTCTGCATTTGGGAGGCGCGTGAAATCGGGCCAGATGACGCCGTTGAAGATGTGTGCGCGCAGCGCTTCCAGCGTCTGCGGCAAGGCATGCACCTGGATCGGCCCGCGGCCTTGCGCGGCGCGCAGGCGCATCACGCTGTCGGCCAGCAGGCCGATGGCCAAGACGTGGTCGAGGTGCGAATGGCTGATGAGGATGTGATCGATCTGCGCCAGCGCTTCGAGGGGCAGATCGCCCACCCCTGTGCCTGCGTCGACCAGCACGTCGTGGTCGACCAAGAAGGAGGTGGTTCGGCTGCCTTCGGCAATGGCGCCGGAGCAGCCTAGAACGCGAATTTTCATGGGTCTGGGAACGGGCTGGGCCGCAGTAGGGCACGAGCGAGGCGCTGCAACGCAATGCTGAGGTCACCGGCGTGCCGCTGCAAGGTGCCAATGTCGCATTTCGCGGCGATTGCGCCGTGGCGCACTCACTCGCAAGCCCGCGGCGTGAAAAGTGTCACGCCGCCTGCGGCGCGCTCAGACCTGGATGAACTGCATCTGCGTGCCGGCGAGTTCGATCACGTCGCCGTTCTTCAGGTGCAAAGTGTCGCCCACCAGCGGGTTGCCGTTGATGGTGGGGCGGTTGGCGCCTTCCACGTGGGCGAACACATAGCCGCCCGGGCGCTTGGTGATGGAGGCCACCTGCACGCCGGGTTTGCCGACGGTGGTGACCACCTTGGTGAGGGCGACTTCGCGGCCCGCCGCAGCGCCATTGAGCACCTTGATCGTGCCCGGCACGACGGTCTGGCCCAGGCCACCAAAGCCGGAGTTCGGGCCGCCCTGAGCGGAGGTGTGGGCAAAACCATGGCTGTAGCTGGCCGGAGCAGGGGCGCCCTGCTTCATGATCATGGTCTTCTCGTAGTCGGTGCCGTCGTCCACGAGGTACTTGATCTTGTACTTGCCGATCTCGACCGTGTCGTTGTGGGCCAGCAGCTGCTTCTTGACGGCCTTGCCGTTGATGTAGGTGCCGTTGGTGCTGTTGAGGTCTTCGATGAAGACGTCGGTGCCCACCATTTGCAGCACGGCGTGCTCGCCGCTGACTGCCAGGTTGTCGATCACGATGTCGTTGTAAGGCCTGCGGCCGAGGGTCGTCTTGTCCTTGGTGATCTGCACTTCCTTGATCACCACACCGTCGAGCGATACGACCAGCTTGCCCATGCTTGACCTCAGTCTCTTATCTGTTTCTTGGCCCACTTGGCGGCCGAAAATGGCGGTGTTGCCAACCTAGCGCCTGAACGGCCACCACGAACGGGGTGGGCTGCTTTGCCCACGCACCCGAACCAACACCACCGCGATATTATCCTTTCCACCCGCGTCATTGGCTGCGTCAATCAGCCCCGCACCCGCCTCTTCCAACGAGTCGTGCGCTTGCAACACTTGTGCAATGCCATCGTCGTCCAGCATGTCCGACAAGCCGTCGGAGCACAACAGGTAAATGTCGCCCGGCATGATGTCGTGCAAGTGGGTCTCGAGCAGCACAGTGTCTTCAACACCCACTGCGCGTGTCACCAGGTTCTTGTTGGTGGAAAACGCGGCTTGTTCGGGGGTGATAAGGCCAGAGTCGATCTGCTCTTGCAACAAAGAGTGATCGTGCGTGATCTGCACCAGCCGGCCACCGCGGAAACGGTAACCGCGGGAATCACCCACGTGGCCCATGAGCAGGCGGCCATCGCGGAAAGCGCCCACAACGAGCGTGGTGCCCATGCCGGCGTACTGCGGGTTGGAATTGGCGGCGTTGAAGATGGCGCGGTTGGCGTTGTCGACGCAAATGTCCATCGCGCGGCGCACATCGGTGTCTGAAGCATTGCCCGAAGCCTCTTGCAGCCAGCGCCCAAGCTCGGTCTTGATGAACGAGGTGGCCATGCCGCTCGCCACTTCACCGGCGTTGTAGCCGCCCATGCCGTCGGCGAGCACAACGAGACCGGCGGCCTCTTGAACAGCGATGGAATCTTCGTTGTTGTTGCGAGCGCGGCCGGTGTCCGTGGCACTGAAAAACTCTAGCGACATGGCGGTGGCGAGCGCGGGGAGATTCATCGAGCTTTCAAACCCATCAGAGACTGGAATTGTGCCCTGTATCGGCACGCTCCATTTTCACCGTGGCCGCGAATCCGCTGGAATCGGGGGGGGCCGCGCTCGCATCCACCGGCCTGGGCTGCGCACCTGCCGCCTGCAGGCGGGCGGCCACCGCTCGCAGGTCGGCCGCCAGCTGCTGGCCACTGGGGTAGCGGGCTTCGGGGCGTTTTTCGAGTGCCAGCGCCACCACACGGGCCAGGCCTTCGGGCAGGTCGGGACGCAGGCTGCGCACGTCGGGCGCAGGGTCGTTGGCGATCTGGTGCATGAGCGTGGCCATCGAGTCCGAGCGGTGCGGCAGGCGGCCGGTGAGCAGCTGGAACAGCATCACGCCCAATGAGTAGAGGTCGCTGCGGCCATCGACGCGACGGCCCGCCATCTGCTCGGGCGACATGAACGACGGTGTGCCTAACACCATGCCTGTGCGGGTGCGTGCCGAGTCGGAAACGCGGGCGATGCCGAAATCGGTGACTTTCACCAGGTCGCTCGGCAGGTCAAGCATCACGTTGGCGGGCTTGATGTCGCGGTGCACCACGCCTTGGCTGTGCGCATAGGCGAGCGCCTCGGCCACCCGGGCCACGACGTTGAGCACCGTGATGACTGGCAGCAGCTTGGGCGCCTGTGTGTAACCCTGCAAGTCGTCGCCCTTGAGGTACTCCATGGCGATGTAGGCCAGCTCCTGGTCTTCACCGGCGTCGAAGATGGTCACGATGTCGGGGTGCTGCAGCCGGCCGGCGGTTTCGGCCTCGCGGAAGAAGCGCTCGCGCGCCTCCACCAACTCGTCACCTGCGAACTCGCGACTCAGCGCCATGGTCTTGATGGCCACCTGACGACCGATCTTCGGGTCGCGCCCGAGGTAGACCGCCCCCATGGCACCGCGGCCCAGCTCACGCTCGATGCGGTAGCGCCCAAGGGTGGCGCGGTCGGGCAAGGCGGCGCCGGCAGGGCGCAGGGGCTGGGCAAGCGAGGGCGCGGCGGCGGCGCGCGGCGCTGAAGGCACCCGGGGCAGGCGCTGGCCCAGCACCCAGCCGATGTGGCCGAAGACCAAGGCCAGCACCACCGGGAACACCCAGCCCATCGGCACCGACAACTGCCACCACAACAAGCTGCCCACCGCGATCACGCTGCTGGCGAGGATCACCGAGGTGGCGATGGCAGCTTCGCGACGCAAGCGCGGCAACAGCCAGCCCAGTTCGCCAAGCACCAGCAACAGGGCCAGCGCGCTCAACGCCCAGCCGGTTCCCGTCGTTCGGAAGAGGTGCTCCGTGATGCCCAAAACCCGTTGCCTCACCTAGCCGCATGGAGCCGGCACGGTATCACAGGCCCACCGGGAATCAGGCGGTTTTGCTGCGCCGCATCTTGATCGCCATGCCGAGCAGCCACACCAGCGCCGCGCCCGCAGCACCCACCGCGTAACGCAACCAGGCATCGCCGGGCACATACGGCACCACTGCAGGGTCGGTGATGGCCATGGTGCCGGCGATCCAGCCGAGCAACATGCCGCCCAGTGTGATGATGAGCGGGAAGCGATCCATCAGCTTGATCACCAGCTGGCTGCCCCACACGATGATGGGGATGCTGACCAGGAGGCCGAAGATCACCAGCGGCATCTGGTGGTCACCGCCCGCAGCCTGGGCGGCGCCGGCGATGGCGATCACGTTGTCGAGGCTCATCACGAAGTCGGCAATGATCACGGTCTTGACGGCCGCCCACAGCTTGTCACTGGCCTGGATGTTGGCGTGGCCTTCTTCGTGCTCGGGCACGAGCAGCTTGACGCCGATCCACAGCAGCAGCGCCGCGCCGACCAGCTTGAGGTAGGGGATGGCCAGCAGCGTGAGCGCAAAGAAGATCAGCACCACCCGCAGGATGATGGCTCCGGCGGTCCCCCACAGGATGCCCTGGGTGCGCTGCTTGGGTGGCAGCTGGCGGCAGGCCAATGCGATCACCACCGCGTTGTCGCCACCCAGCAGGATGTCGATCATGATGATCTGGCCGACTGCGATCCAGAACTCGGGCGTCATGAACTGTTCCATCTGCAGATCTTTCTCGTTTTGGCGGTCAAAATTGTAAAAGCTGGCGCGGGGTTTCCGGGTGCGTGGAACTACGTGATCCACCAGCAAAAAGGCCGCGCGAGCAGCGCGGCCTCATGGGCGTCAGTCGGGCCGCTCGGTCAGATCAGACCCTTGAGCAGCCTGCCCATCTCCGACGGGTTGCGCGTCACGGTGAAACCGCACTCTTCCATGATGGCGAGCTTGGCATCGGCCGTGTCGGCACCCCCCGAGATCAGCGCGCCGGCGTGGCCCATGCGCTTGCCGGGGGGCGCGGTCACACCGGCGATGAAGCCGACGATGGGCTTCTTCATGTGGGCCTGGCACCAGCGGGCGGCTTCGGCCTCATCGGGGCCGCCGATCTCGCCGATCATGATCACCGCGTCGGTCTCGGGATCGTCGTTGAAGAGCTGCATCACGTCGATGTGCTTCAGCCCGTTGATCGGGTCGCCGCCGATACCCACCGCGCTCGATTGGCCCAGACCGATCTCGGTCAACTGCGCCACGGCTTCATAGGTCAGCGTGCCGGAGCGGCTGACCACGCCAATGCGGCCCTTGCGGTGGATGTGGCCCGGCATGATGCCGATCTTGATTTCATCGGGCGTGATGAGACCGGGGCAGTTGGGGCCGAGCAGCAGCGTCTTCTTGCCGCCCTTGGCTTCTTTCTGCTTCATCTTGTTGCGCACTTCCAGCATGTCCTTGATGGGAATGCCTTCGGTGATGCAGATGGCGAGATCCAGGTCAGCCTCGACGGCTTCCCAGATGGCGGCAGCGGCGCCGGCGGGCGGCACGTAGATCACGCTGACGGTCGCGCCGGTGTTCTTGGCCGCGTCTTTCACGCTGGCGTAAATGGGAATGCCTTCGAAGTCTTCGCCGGCTTTCTTGGGATTCACACCCGCGACGAAGCAGTTCTTGCCGTTCGCGTAGTCACGGCACATGCGGGTGTGGAACTGCCCCGTCTTGCCGGTGATGCCTTGGGTGATGACCTTGGTGTCTTTGTTGATCAGGATGCTCATGTTCGTGTCCTCGGTCTTTTACTTCAGGGCGGCCATGACTTTTTGGGCCGCTTCGGCCATCGAATCGGCGCTGATGATGGGCAGGCCGGAATCCTTCAGCATCTGCTTGCCCAGGTCTTCGTTGGTGCCCTTCATGCGCACGACCAGCGGCACCGACAGGTTGACCGCCTTGCACGCGGCGATCACGCCTTCGGCAATGGTGTCGCAGCGCATGATGCCGCCGAAGATGTTGACCAGAATCGCCTTGACCTTGGGGCTCTTGAGCATGATCTTGAAGGCTTCGGTCACCTTCTCGGCAGTGGCGCCACCACCCACGTCGAGAAAGTTCGCCGGCTCGCCGCCGAAGAGCTTGATGGTGTCCATGGTGGCCATCGCCAAGCCGGCGCCGTTCACCAGGCAGCCGATGTTGCCGTCGAGCTGGATGTAGGCCAGGTCGAACTTGCTGGCTTCGATCTCGGCCGGGTCTTCTTCGTCGAGGTCGCGGTAGACCACGATCTCGGGGTGGCGGAACAGGGCATTGCTGTCGAAGTTGAACTTGGCGTCGAGCGCCTTGATGTTGCCGTTGCCTTCGAGAATCAGCGGGTTGATCTCGGCCAGCGACGAGTCGGTGTCCATGTAGACCTGGTACAGCTTCTTGAACACGTCGATCGCCTGCGCCTGCGAGGCGGCCGGCACGCCAATGCCGTTGGCCAACTCCACACCTTGCGCGTCGGTCAAACCGGTCAGCGGGTCGACGAAGACCTTGATGAGCTTCTCGGGCGTGTTGTGGGCCACCTCTTCGATGTCCATGCCGCCTTCGCTGCTGGCCATCATCGCGATCTTCTGCGTGGCGCGGTCAGTGACCGCAGCGACGTAATACTCCTTCTTGATGTCGGCGCCTTCTTCGATCAGCAGGCGGCGCACCTTCTGGCCTTCGGGGCCGGTCTGGTGGGTCTTCAACTGCATGCCGAGGATCTCGCCCGAAAGCTTCTTCACTTCGTCCAGCGAGCGCGCCAGCTTCACGCCACCGCCCTTGCCGCGGCCGCCCGCATGGATCTGAGCCTTCACCACCCACACCGGGCCGCCCAGCTTTTGCGCAGCCTCGGTGGCCTCTTGCACGCTGAACGCGGGGTAACCACGCGGAACCGGCACGCCGGCTTGGCGCAAGATTTCCTTGCCTTGGTATTCATGAATTTTCATCGCGGACTCTCTTCACTCAGTTTCGGGGAACGGTTGACGGCGGGTGGGATTCGGAGGCGGCCGGTTTGTACCAGCGAGGGTAGTAGCTGCGCACCACGTTGCCATCGGTGCGCAGGGCATGGCAGCGGTCGAGCTGAAAGGGTTGTTTGGCATCGGCACCATCGCCGCGCGTGTTGATCACGTCGCCGGCAAAGGCCTGCACCACGGCCGTGGGCAGCACTTGAGCGAGTTCCGTCAGGTGGGTGCAGCCGGCCACGCCGCCCAGGCGTTCGAGCACGGCGAAACGGAAACCCTTCAGCAGGTTCAGACCGACCAGGCGGCCATACACGTCACCCAACTGGTCGCACTCACCGGGGTAGGGCATGGCGCGCGTTTCGGAGCCCGCTTCGAGCACGTTGAAGCGCTCGTCGATGACCAGGCGCAACAGCATGTCGTGGATGGGGTCGCCCGCGCGCCGCACGCCGTTGGCCAGGTCGGCATCACGCGTCTTCACGTCGGTGATGACCGCGTCGACCTCCCACAGCCCTGCGCCGCGTGCATAGATCTGCACATCGATGCGGCGGGTGTGCTTGAGCAAGCGCTCGGGCGCGGCGGGGGGCAGGGCCATCGAAGCAGAAGGTGGGTGTAGGGATTGACGCGCCAGGAAGATGAAGCCCTCCCGGCAAACCGGGGAAATGTAGCATTCTGCACCGCAGCAAATTGGTGCGGGTGTGCGGCTGGCGGGGTCGGCTCAGTCGTCGCCGGCGCCTTGCACGACCCGGTGAATGACCTCGCTGGAGAAGCCACGCCCGGCCAAAAAGCGCATCTGGCGGGCGCGGTCAGCGGCCTCGGCCGCAGGCTGACCGAACTTGCGCGACCAGACCTCGCGGGCCCGGGCGAGCTCGCTGTCTTTCAGCTGCTGGGCCGCTTCGGCCGTCAGCACCACCCCGTGCTGGGCCAGCTCCTGGCGGATGCGCAGGTTGCCGAAACGCGCAGCGCGGGCATGCACCCGGCTTTCGACGAAGCGCTCTTCGCAGAGGTAGCGGTGGGCCTGCAACCAGTCGAGCACGGCCTCGACACGTTCGGTCGCGCTGGCCGCCTCGGCTTCTTCGTCTTTGCGGGCATGCACCAGCAGCTTGCGCCGCAGCTCACTGCGGCTGTGCTCACGCTGGGCGAGGATTTGCAGCCCGCGCCCCTTGAGCGACAGCCGCGGCTTCATGTCTCCTGAGCGACGACCGGTTCCTTGGGGGCGCGTGGCTTCTTGGCAGGCGCCGCGGCTTCGGCCTCACCGAGCGGCAGCAGCGGGATGCCGACCGCATCGCGCACCTTGTTTTCGATCTCGACCGACAAAGCCGGGTTCTCTTTCAGGAATTCGCGGGCGTTGTCTTTGCCCTGGCCGATCTTTTCGCCGTTGTAGGCGTACCAGGAGCCCGACTTTTCCAGCACCTTGGCTTCGACGCCCATGTCGATGATCTCGCCCTCGCGGCTGATGCCCTGGCCGTAGAGGATGTCGAACTCGGCCGTCTTGAACGGTGGCGACACCTTGTTCTTCACCACCTTCACCTTGGTCTCGTTGCCGATGACCTCTTCGCCCTTCTTGATGCTGCCGATGCGACGGATGTCGAGCCGCACCGAGGCGTAGAACTTGAGCGCATTGCCGCCGGTGGTGGTTTCGGGCGAGCCGAACATCACGCCGATCTTCATGCGGATCTGGTTGATGAAGATGACCATGGTGTTGG
>NZ_JANOCG010000003.1:0-9599 GCF_031412075.1 Rhizobacter sp. | reverse complement strand
AGTCAGGCGTGCCCTTCTCGCTGTCGCCCAGCGCGTCGGGGCTGATGTATTCGATCTTGCCGTGCAGGCCGCCGTAGGTGGTGTAGTCGTAGGCGGCGAGCTTCACTTCGGCCTTTTGGCCCAGGCGCACGAAGCCGATGTCGCGCGGCTTGATGCGCGCCTCGACCAGCACGCGCGAGCCGATGGGCACGATCTCCATCATCGGCGCGCCCGGCCCCACCACACCGCCGATGGTGTTGGTGCGGATGTTCTTCACCAGCCCGCGCACCGGCGAGGTGAGCACGGTGCGGCGCAGCACGTCGGCGCGGCCGGCGAGCTGCTCGTCGAGCAGCGAGAGCTCGGTCTGCACCCGAACCAGGTCGGTGCTGGCGTCTTGCCTGAACTTGTTGATGCGCTCGCGGCTTTGCAGCTGCAGGTCGTTGACCTGGCGTCGCAGGCGCATCACTTCCACCTCGCTCATCAGGCCCTTAGCCGACATGGCCTCCGACACGCCCAGCTCCTTCATCAGCAGCACCACGTTGCGGGCGTTGGTCTGCAGCGCTTCGTCGAGCCCGTGCTTGCGGGCGTTGTAGGCGTCGGTTTCACCTTCCACGATGCCCGGCATGTCGGCCACTTCTTTCGGGAAGTTCAAGGCGCGGCCGTTGGCCTCGGCCGTGAGGCGGACGATGGTCGCCATGATGGCGATGCGCTTGGCCTGGCCTTCGTTCTGCTGCGATTCGAAGCGTGTGGGGTCGAGCTGCGCCAGCTCCTGCCCTTCGTGCACGGTCTGGCCTTCGCGCACATGCAGCTCGCGCAGGATGCCGCCTTCCAGGCTGGCGATGACCTGCTCCTTGCCGTCGGGGATCACACGTGCATCGGCGCGGGTGATCTCGTCGACACGTGCGACCGAAGCCCAGGCGATGGCCGAGATCAGGATGATCGCCATCAGGTACAGCGCCCAGGTGGTGCCTGGCGTGGCCTCGACCACCATCGCCGCGCGCACATCGGCCATGTAGGCCATGTCCCCGCTGGCGGGTTCTTTGGGTTTGCGTTTCCAGAAGGCCATGGTCTAAGCGTCCCGCTCGCACTGAGCTTGCCCGTCCTGAGCCCGGTCGAAGGGTCGAAGTGCCAGCATCGAGGTACGCGCTGGCTTCGACAGGCTCAGCCCGAACGGTGTGTGTGTGTAGGGCATGGTTCTAGACCGAAGCCCCGCGCTGCACCGGTTGGGTCGAGGGGTGCAGGTGCACATTGGGCGAAGCATTCGCCTCGGGCGTGGCGCTCGCCGCCGGCTTGGCGCCAGACAGTGCGGCCAGCACCTGGGCCTTCGGGCCGTCGAGGATGACCTTGCCGCCATCGACCACCACCACCCGCTGCGCGAGCTCGAGCACAGCCGGGCGGTGGGTGACCATGATCACGGTGCGGGTGCCCAGCGCCTCATTCAGCTGGCGCAAGAACAGGATTTCAGACTGCGCGTCCATCGAGCTGGTCGGCTCGTCCATCAACAAGATCTGCGGCTGCGTGACCAGGCAGCGCGCGAGCGCCACCAGCTGGCGCTGGCCGCCCGACAGCAGGCCGCCCATTTCGCCGACCGGCAGCTCCCAGCCTTGGGGGTGCGAAGCGATCAAACGATCCAGGCCCGTGACACGCGCCACTTCGGTGAGGCGCGAGGCATCGACCGACGCGCGGCCCAGCAGCACGTTTTCGCGCAGCGTGCCCTTGAAGAGCCGCGGCTCCTGCGACACGAAACCGACCTTGGAACGGAAGTCCGCCGGGTCGATCTGCCGCAGGTCGATACCGTCAACTTCGACCATGCCTTCGGTGGGCTGGTACAGCCCGGCCAACAAGCGCAGGACCGTGGACTTGCCACTGCCGATGCGCCCGAGGATGGCCACCCGCTCACCCGGCTCGAACTTGAGCTTGACGCCCTTGAGCACCTTGGGTGCAGGGGCGCCCTCGGCCGTGGGCGGGTAAGAGAAGCTCAGGTCGTGCAGGCCGATGCGGCCCTTGATCTCGTGGTTGGCCACGTAGGTGGCGCCGGGCGCGCGCTCGGTGGGCAACTTCATCAGGCGGTCGAGCGCCACCATGGAAGCACGTGCGCCCTGGTAGCGGGTGGCGAGGGCGACCACGCTGCCCAGCGGGCCGACCGCACGGCCGGCAAACATGATGGCGCCGATGAGCGCGCCGCCGCTGATGCTGCCATCGGCGATGAGGTAGACGCCCACCACCAGCATCACCAGCGTGACGAGCTGCTGCGACATGGCCGAGATGTTGTTGGTGAGGCCGCCCAGGTTGCGCGCGCGCAGCGCCGAATCGGCAGCGGCCGCGGTGGCGTCTTCATAACGGCGCAGGAAGCGGCCTTGTGCGCCAGCGGCCTTGAGGTCTTCGAGCCCCTCCACGGCCTCGACCAGCAGACCTTGCAAGTCGGCCTGGTGGGCCATGTTGGCGCTCATCGAGCGGCGCAGCGATGACTGGATTACCCAGGCCATGCCCAGGATCAGCGGAATGGCGGCGAGCAGCACCCACCCCAGCGGCCCGCCGATCACGAAGGTCATGGCCACGAAGATGATGATGAACGGCAGGTCGCTCAGTGCCGACAGCGTGGCGCCGGCAAAGAAGTCGCGCACCGTCTCCACCTGCGCCAGGTGGTGCGCATAAGAGCCTGCCGACTCGGGCCGGTGCTCCATGCGCACGCCGAGCGTCTGGCGAAACAGCAGCGAGCCGATGATGAGGTCGGCCTTCTTGCCTGCCGTGTCGATGAGGTGGGTGCGCAACTGGCGTGCGATCAGGTCGAACACCAGCGCAATGAAGCCGCCGGTGGCCAGCGCCCAGAGGGTGACGAAGGCCTGGTGCGGCAGCACCTTGTCGAACACCACCGAGGTGACCAGGCCGCTGGCCAACATCAGCAGGTTGCTCAGCGCTGCGGCGAGCAGGGCCGAGCGGTAGTACGGCGTGAAACGGCGCAGCGTGCCCCACAGCCAATGGGCGTTGGGGTCGATGATGATTTCGTGCGACAGGCTCGCCGGGATCAACGCCCGAGGCGAAGCCACGAAGGCGAAGCCGGTGTACTCGCCGGACAGCTCGGCCTCGGTGGCCTTGCAGCTGTGGCTCTCGGGGCCGGGCATCACCACGTCGTAGCTGTCAGCGCCCTTCTTGGCGGGGTGGCGGGCGACCACGATGGCAGCGTCGCCATTTTTCAGCAGCAGCACGGCGGGCAAGAGCAGCGCGTGGATGTCGGAGATCTTGCGTTGAATCAGCCCGGCGTTGAAGCCGGCTTCGCGCATGACACGCACCGCCTGGTCGGGCCCGAGGCTGCCTTCGAGCGGCGTGCCCGCCAGCAGCGACTCGGCCGAGCGCTCACGGCCATGGTGCTTGCACAGCCAGACGATGGCCTGCACCAAGGCATCGCCGGCATGCAATCCACCGTCGGCGGAGGCCATGAAGGGCTCTTGGCGTGCGCTCATGTGTCAAACCCATTCCCATTCCGTTCGCACTGAGCTAGTCGAAGTGCCTGCACCGAGGTGCACGCTGGCTTCGACAGGCTCAGCCCGAACGGGGTGGTAGTGGGAGTGGTGTTCATCGGCAATTTCTGGCCGGCTCAAAGAGCGCGGTGCTTCAGCGCGAGGCGTTCGAACTCGCTCTCGATGTCTTTCACCAAGCCCGGCACGTCGAACAACTTCGACTGCCGGCCATGCTCGGCCAGGTAGCGCTTGTGCGAAGCCACGCGCTGCGGGTTGTTGCCCAGCTGCACCGCGAGACGTTCGTAATCGGCCAGCGAGAAGGTCACCAGATCAGGCAAGCCCACGTTGGTGAGCAAGCTGCCCGCCATGCGCGAGATGTAGCTGCGGCCCGAATAGGTGACGATGGGCAGGCCCATCCAGAGCGCATCGCTGGCGGTGGTGCCGGCGTTGTAGGGGAAGGTGTCGAGCATCAGGTCGGCCAACTGGAAGCGGGCCAGGTACTCGGGCGGCGCCACGCGCGGCGCGAGGATCAGGCGCTCGCGGCCAATGCCATGGGCATCGGCCTCGCGGCGCATGTTCTCGAGCGCCCACTCGTTGTCGGCCAGCAACCACAAGACGCTGTCGGGCACCTGCTTCAAGATGCGCATCCAGCTCTTGAACACGGCTTCGGTGAACTTGAAGGTGTTGTTGAACGAGCAGAAGACGAAGGCGTCTTCGGGGAGGCCGTAGTCGGCGCGTTTCGGCGCCGGGCCCACCTCGCGCTGGCGGTCGCTCACCTGATAACAGTGCGGCACGTAGATCGGCCGCTCGGTCATGTAGGGCTGCAGCTCGGTGGGCATCACGAAGCGGTCAGCCAGGATGTAGTCGACCCCGGGCAGCGCGCAAGTGCCGGGCAGGCCCAGGTAACTCACCTGCACAGGCGCGGGCCGCATGCCCGGAATCGCAGGGCGGGCGCCAGCGGTCAGGCCTTGCAGGTCGACCAGGATGTCGATGCCGTGCTGGGCAATGACTTTGGCGGCGGTGGTGTCGTCGAGCCCGCCGATCGGGATGTAGTGGTCGATCGCCTGGCGGATGCGTGCGCGCAGCGGTGTGCCGTCGTCGCGGCTCCATGAGAAGGCATACACCTCGAAGCGCTCGCGGTCGTGCAGCTCGAGCAGCTCCACCGACAGCAGGCCGACAGCGTGCATGTGCAGGTCGCCCGAGAGGTAGCCGATTTTGATCTTGCCCTGGCGCTTGGCCTGGCCTTCGTGGAAAGGCACGGCCGGCGGCTTGGGCGTGCGCTCGTAGACAAAACGCTGAGCGGCCAGCAGCTGCAGGGCCGGGTCATCGGTCTCGCCCAGCATGGCCAGCACCGAGGTGCCGAGCAGCAGCTGGTTTTGCGTCAACGCGCCCACCGGTTGGTAGACAGGCCAGGCGCACTTTTTCTGGCGCAGGTGAACGTAATGCTGGATCACGTCGTTCTGCGCGGCTTTCAGTTCCAGGCTCGCGCGCAGGCAGCGCTCGGCATGGTCGTATTGGCGCCGCTGCTCCAGCAGGCGGGCCATGTTGTTCAGGGCGTGCAGGTGCAGCTCGACGGCGGCGTCGGCCCGGTCAACGACCTTTTGCCACTCGGCCACGGCTTCGTCGGGGCGGCCCAGGTGCTCCAGTTGGTGGCCCAGGTTCAGGCGGGCCTGCATGAAATCGGGGCTCAGGGCCAGTGCGCGCAGGTAAGCGCGTTCGGCCTCGGCGTGGCGGCCGAGCGCGCCCAGCAAGGTGCCCCAGTTGAAACAGGCCACGTGCTGGAACGGCGACACGGTGTGCGCGATCCAGGTTTCATACAGCGCGGCGCCATCTTGCGCACGGCCGGCGCGGCTCAGTGCCTCGGCGTGGTTCATCAGGTCGCCCAGCGCCATGCCGCCCGAGCGGGCCAGGGCCAGCTCGCGATCCAGCTCAGACAGCCCGGTCACGGGCTGGCTGGCCACCGCGACGGGAGGCTTGGCGGTCGACTTTTTCATAGGGGAAACATGGGGCAGATTGACTCTGGCCCATTGTGGGCGGCTGCCCTTCTGGCGTTGCGGTCAATAGGGGGGCGATTCCTGCACTATTCCGCGGCTTGGCGCCTGGCGTAGGGGGTTCAATGGCCCCGTTGAACCGCAAATTGCCTCCGCCCAGCGCCGTTCGCGCTGTCCGCAAGGTCAACCCGGAAACAGGCGGTCCAGCGCAGCGAGGAAGGTGCTCAGGTGGATCGGCTTCGTCCAGTAGTCGGAGAAGCCGGCTTCTTTCGCGCGGGCCATGTCTTCGGGCATGGCGTTGGCTGACAGTGCAATGCAGCGTATGCCTGCGGTCGATGGTTGAGCCCGCAGCCGGCTCAGCACTTCGTAGCCGTTGACATCGGGCAATTGCATGTCGACCAGGATCAGGTCGGGCCGCATCTCATCGGCACGCGCCACGCCGCCGAGCCCGCTCGCCACCGATTCGATCTGCAAGCCCGCGTGGTGGCGCACCATCTCCTCGACCAGCAAGGCATTGACAGGGTTGTCTTCGATGTAGAGCAGGCGACCCTGGCGCTGGCGCCGTGGCACCGGCCGGCTCTCGGCTGGCGTGGATGCTGGGTGGACTGCTGGCGGTGGCACCTCGTCTGGCTCGGCCGGCCCGGCATGCCGCGGCAAAAGAACCTCGAAACGCGAGCCGACGCCGGGCGTGCTTTCCACCCGCACCGACCCGCCCATGCGCTCGACCAGCGCCTTCACCACAGACAGCCCGACGCCGGCACCTTCGATGCCTTCAAGCTCGACACCGAGGCGGTTGAACGGCTCGAACAGGTGCGCCATCTGCTGGCGCGTCATGCCGCGCCCGGTGTCGGCCACCGTCAGCACCACGGGACCATCAACGTGTTCCTGGTCGTCTCTCACGCTGACGTAGACGTGGCCGCGCGCGGTGTTGTACTTGACCGCGTTGCTCAGCAGGTTGATCACCACCTGGCGGGTGCGAATGCGGTCGGCCCAGACGACGGCTGCGGTCTCGTCGACGTCGATGCTCACGCCGGCTTCGCGGGCCGCCGGTTGGAGCAGCGCCAGCGCTTCTCGCAGCACATCGGCCAGGCGCACCGGGCGCTGGTCGAGCCTCACCTCGCCGCTCTCCAGGCTCGACAGGTCGAGCACATCGTTGATCAGCGCCAGCAGGTGTTCACCGGCCGACAGGATGTGGCGAACCTTCTCTTGCGATGCCGAGCCCGCCAGCGCAGGCTCCAGCCGCAGCAGCTGGGCGAACCCGAGCACGGCATTCAGTGGCGTGCGCAGTTCGTGGCTCATGCGCGCGAGGAATTCCGACTTGGCCTGGCTCTCGCGCTGAGCCACCAGCTTCTCCTGGCGATCGGTCACGTCGATCGCAATGCCGAACTGCACAGCCCCCGCCTCGCGCTTCTCGTGACGCGCCCGGCTGACCAGCCAGCGCACCTCACCATCGGGCCGCACGATGCGGTATTCATGCTCGACGGTGCTGTCTTCCGAGGCTTGCAGCTCGGCGTGCGCCGTGCGCATGCGCTCGCGGTCATCGGGGTGGACCACCTCGTTGAGCCACTCGGTGCGTCGCGGCACCCCGAGCGTCTGCGGCCGGCCGATGATCTCGAACATCTGCGCGTTCCACTCGCCACGCTCCAGCCCCGTCTCCCGGCTCCAGATGCCCAGACCCGCGGCAGAGGCCGCCACGCCGAGCCGCCGGGCCAGCTCCTGGGCGCGCCGGGTCTCCGACACCTGCTCGGTGACATCCAGCGCCACGCCCATGAACTCGACGGGCTCGCCATCGGCATTGCGCCGCACCACACGGCGCGAGAGCACATAACGGTAGGTGCCATCGGCGCGCCGAAAACGCGCCTCGGTGTCCACCGGGCGGTCGGTGCTCAGGGATTCCCTGACCGCGGCGGCCACGCGAGAAACGTCGTCCGGGTGGATCAGCGCCCCCACCTCGCCGATGGGCAGGCCCTCGGGACGCGGCGTGATGCCGAGCAGCTCGAAGCTCTTGTCGTTGTAGTGCACGCGGTTGGTCCGAAGGTCGTGCCGCCAGATAGCGATGTTGCCCAGGTCGACGGCGAGCTTGAGCTGTGCGCTGGTGGTGTTGAACGATTCGGCCAGCTCGTAGACCTCGGTGTCGTCGACCATCGCACCCGTGATGATGTTCGGCGTGCCGTCGGGGCCGGCCTTCACCTCCCACTGGGCGTGCACGTGCCGCCACTGGCCGCTGGGAGATTGGATCCGGTAGCGCTTGGCGTACTTGCCCGGCGTCTTGGCGGCCTCGCGGTAGTCCATGCCCGGCCGGTCGTCCGGGTGAATGCGAGACACAAAGGTGCCAAAGTCCGGGGCGCCCTGGGCCGGGTCGAGGTTCCACAGGTGGAACATGTTGGCGTCCCAGTGGCCGCGGCCCATCGGCAACTCACGCTCGAAGAGACCCAGCCGACCGAACTCCTGGGCGCGCTGCAGGCGCTCGACGGCCCGCGCGGTCTCGGCCCGCAACTGTGTGATCTCGGTCGTGTCGCGCAGGGTCCAGAGCCAGCGTGCGCCGTTCGGCTCTGCGTCGTCAGGCAGCGGCTTCAGGCCCGCTTCGGCGGTGCGGGTCGCGCCCGCGGCATCACGCCAGAGCAGCTCGGCCAGCTGCAGCGGCTGGTGGGCGAGCAAGGCATCGGCCAGCGCTTTGGATTGCACCGTCTGGTGGCCACCCATGCCGAGCATTTCCACAAGGGTCTGGCCCGCCTGCGCCTGCAGGCCGACGGCTCGCGACATGGCCGGGTTGACCCACAAGACGAGGCCGCGCTCATCCAGCAAGGCCAGCATTTCGGTGCTGGCCTCCAGCAAGGCCGTCCACGCGCTGGTTGGCAGGGACAGCGGCGAGAAACGGCGAATCGCCATGCGCAAGGGATGTAAGGTGACGGTTACAAATCCAAGTCTAGCCAAGTCACCGCCGTTCCGCCCCATGGAATGCCCGCGCTTCCAGGGCATCGTTCACGAAGGATCGTCGGGCGTGATGCCGGATTGGCCTGGCGCGTCAGGCCTGGCCATCTCCACGCCACTTGTCTTGCCTTGCTGGCGCTGCACAATGCCCGCTAACTTTGCAGGAGCGCCCCATGAACTCAGCCAAAAAACCCGCCGAGCACGGCTTTGCCTCCACGCTCAAGACCTTCAAGACGCCGTCGGGCAAAAGCGGCAGCTACTACTCGCTGCCCGAGCTGGCCAAGAAGTTCCCCAACGTGAACAAGCTGCCCATCTCGATGCGCATCGTGCTCGAGTCGGTACTGCGCAATTGCGATGGCAAGAAAGTCACGGCCGAGCACGTGGAGCGCCTGGCCAACTGGCAACCCACCGCCGAGCGGGTCGACGAGATTCCCTTCGTGGTGGCGCGGGTGGTGCTGCAGGACTTCACCGGCGTGCCGCTGCTGGCCGACCTGGCCGCCATGCGCAACGTGGCGGTGAGCATGGGCAAGAACCCGCGCACCATCGAGCCGCTGGTGCCGGTCGACCTGGTGGTCGACCACTCGGTGATGATCGACCACTACGGCAACAAGAACGCCCTCGACCTCAACATGAAGCTCGAGTTCGAGCGCAACAACGAGCGCTACGAGTTCATGAAGTGGGGCATGCAGGCCTTCGAGACCTTCGGTGTGGTGCCTCCCGGCTTTGGCATCGTGCACCAGGTCAACCTGGAGTACCTGGCGCGCGGCGTGCACAGCAAGGGCGGCGTGTACTACCCTGACTCGCTGGTGGGCACCGACAGCCACACCACCATGATCAACGGCATTGGCGTGGTGGCCTGGGGCGTGGGCGGCATCGAGGCCGAGGCCGGCATGCTGGGCCAGCCGGTGTACTTCTTGACGCCCGACGTGGTGGGTTTCGAGCTCACCGGCCAGCTGCGCGAGGGCGTGACTGCGACCGACCTGGTGCTCACCGTCACGGAGTTGCTGCGCAAGGAAAAGGTCGTCGGCAAGTTCGTCGAGTTCTTCGGCGCCGGCACCAGCACGCTCTCGCTGCCCGACCGCGCGACCATCGCCAACATGGCGCCCGAATACGGCGCGACCATGGGCTTCTTTCCGGTCGACGAAAAGACCATTGAGTACTTCGTGGGCACCGGCCGCACCAAGACCGAGATCGAAGCCTTCGAGAGCTACTTCAAGGCGCAGAAGATGTTTGGCGTGCC
>NZ_JANOCG010000002.1:0-9792 GCF_031412075.1 Rhizobacter sp. | reverse complement strand
GATGGCGACGTGACGGTGGCCGAGTCGGGCGCGATCGTCGAATACCTCGTCGAGCGTTAAGGCAATGGCCGCCTGATCCCCGCGGCGGGCCCCCCCGAGCGCCTGGCCTACCGCTACTGGTTGCACTTTGCAGAAGGCTCGGCCATGCCGCCGCTGCTGCTGAAGCTGGTGTTCATGAAGATCGCGAGCGCGAAGGTGCCGTTCTTCGTCAAGCCCATCGTGCGCGGCATTTCGGCCAAGGTGATGAGCACCTTGGTCGACCCCAACCTGTCTCGCCAACTCGACTTCATGGAGGGCGAGTTGGGCCAACGCGAATGGTTTGCGGGCCATGAATTCAGCGCGGCCGACATCCAGATGAGCTTTCCGCTCGAAGCGGCCGCGCAGCGTGCGGGCCTGGATGCGTCTCGGCCCCGCTTGATGGCATTCCTGAAGCGAATCCATGCGCGGCCGGCCTACGCCCGTGCATTGGAGCGCGGCGGTCCGTACAGTTTTGCCAACGACTGAGCCCACGCCTCCCCCTTTCAGGGGGCTGTAACGTTTTGTGTGCAGCGGTCGTTCCCCAAGGGCGGCCTGCAAAATTCCCCCTCGCCTAACGGCCAGAGGGAAACGCAAAAAATGCTTGATCGACTGAGTGACGCACTCCAGACCCAACTCAGCGCCCTGCTGGCGAGTTGGACGAGCGCGCAGCGCCTGTACACCTTGGAGGGCGGAGGTGGCGTGAGCGAGCTGATGGTGGAGCGCTTCAGCCTGATCGACGAGGTGAGCCAGCCCTACCAACTGAGCCTGAGCACCCTGAGCCTCAACGCGCGGGTTCCGCTGCAGCCCCTGCTCGGCCAACGTGTGACTCTGCACACCACCCTGTCGGACGGCAGCCGCAGCCAGCGCAGCGGCCTTGTCATGCAAGCCAGCCAAGGTCCCTCTGACGGCGGCCTCGCCCGCTACCAGCTGACGGTTCAACCCTGGGTCGCCCTGCTCAAGCACAGCCGCCACAGCCGAGTCTGGCAAGACAAGACCCTCCCGCAGATCATCGACGACGTGCTCGGTGCCGAAGCCTACCGCGCCCACGCCGCCTGGCAGTGGGGCGAGACCCTGGAAGACGGCAGCACCGAAGATTTGAGCACCTTCCTGGCCCAAGCCCCCAACGCCGGCGTGCGCCCCTACTGCGTCCAATACCGCGAGAGCGACCTCAGCTTCATCCAACGCCTGCTCGCCCAAGAAGGCCTGGGCTGGCGCATTGAAGAGAGCGACAAGGCCCCGAGCGCCCACCAACTCGTCTTCTTCGCCGACAGCACCCGGTGGCCGCAGAACATCACTTCTCAAGCCAAGCTTGGAGGCGCTGGCATCCGCTTCCACCGCGCTGCTGCGGTCGAGCAACAAGACGCCATCCAGAGCTTCGGCGGGCTGCGCCAGCTCACCCCCGCTGCCAGCGCTGTCTTGCAATGGGACTACCACGGCAAGCGCGCCATCGCTGCCGAATCCACCAGCGCCCATGCCTTCGGCAGCCAGAGCATCCAGGACATCGCCCCCTGGCTGCAGCACTACGCTCCCACCGGTGCCAGTGCCGACACCGGGCAGTGCACCAGCGCCCAGGCCCAACACCGTGCCACCTGCCACCAGCAAGCCTACGAGGCGAGGCACAAGACCTGGCTCGCCCGCAGCACGTTGCGCAGCCTGCGCGCCGGCCAGTGGTTTGCTCTCACACAAAGCACCCTCGACGCCCTGGGCGACCTGCAAAGCCCCGCCGACCGCGAGTTCAGCGTGCACAGCGTGCACGCGCTCGGCATCAACAACCTGCCCAAAGAGCTGAGCCAGCGCCTGGCCCACACCCAGACCCAGGTCGACCCCTTCGCCGAGCTCAACGGCCAAGCCCCCGACGACCTGCTCAGCAGCCTGGCCCAAGACCCCGAGCTGGCCACCCAGGCGGCCGAACTCGGTTATGCCAACCGCTTCCAGGCCCTGCGCCGCGCCATCCCGTGGCGTCCACAGCCAACGCCCCAGCCGACTGCCCTGGGCATGCAGACCGCCCTCGTGGTCGGCCCGGGCGGCAACATCAGCCCGAACGGTGCCGACGAGCTGTACACCGATGCGCTGGGCCGCATCAGGGTCCAGTTCCATTGGCAGAGCGCTCCGCATGCCGACCCGAGGCCCGACAACCGCAGCACCTGCTGGGTGCGGGTGGCCCAGCGCTGGGCTGGCGCCGGCATGGGCCAGCAGTTCATCCCGCGCATCGGCCAAGAGGTGCTGCTGCAGTTCATCGAAGGCGACATCGAGCGGCCCCTGTGCATTGGGGCGCTCTACAACGGCAAGGGCGAAGCCGGCCTGCCCTCCACACCGGGCGGCCAAGCCGCCGAGGCCGACACCAGCGCCTACGCCCAGAGCAGCGACCACCGCCCCAGCGCCCAGGGCAACCGCATGGGCGCTGGGTCCGGCGGGCACGCCCCGGCCTGGCACGGCGGCGCACCCGGCCCCGCCACAAACGGCGCCAAGGCACAGAACAACCAGGCCGCGCTCAGCGGCATCAAGAGCAAGGAGTTCGGTGGTGAGGGCTTCAACCAGCTGGTGTTTGATGACACCCCGGGGCAACTGCGGGTGCAGTTGGCCAGCACCCAGCACTCGAGCCAGCTCAACCTCGGGCACCTGATCCACCAGGCCGACAACCATCGGGGAAGCTTCCGGGGGCAAGGCTTCGAGCTGAGGACGGATGCGTATGGAGCCATCCGAGCGACCCAAGGCGTGTTGATCACCAGCTACGGCGCCAACCCCAGCGACCCGGCGGGCGACAACGCACCGGGCATGGCCTTGCTCAAGCAGGCGATGACGCTCGCCGACAGCTTCAGCCAGGCAGCGAAGACGCACCAGACCACCACCCTGGCCACGGCGGTGGGCACGGTCAAGGTGAACCAGAGCCACCTGAGCGACAAGCTCGCGCCGATGAAGGCGCTGCACCAGGCGGCCAGTGGCATGGTGAGCCAGGTCAATCTGAGCAACGCGATCTCCGACGCGGGCCACAAGAGCACCCAGGCCACAACTGGCAAGCTGCCGCACAGCACCGACCCGATCGTGGCGATCACGGCCAAGGCCGGGTTGGCGGTGGTCGCAGGCCAAGACCTCCAGTTCGCCAGTGGCGAGGCCATCAGCTGGCAAGCGGGGCAGGACATCCACATTGCGGGGGGCCATCAACTTAGGGTGAACACGGGGCAGAGCATCGGCATCTTGGCGGGGGCCGTGCAGCCTGGAGAGGGTGCCAAGGGCAAGGGCCTGACGATGATCGCGGGGCAGGGGCCGGTGCAGATGCAGGCTCAGGCTGGAACCGCCGAGGTGGCGGCCAAGAACCTCATCAACATCCAGAGTGCCAACAGCCACATCGATTGGGCGGCGGCCAAGAAGATCACGTTGCAGACTTCGGGTGGGGCGCAGATCGTCATCGAGGGCGCAGGCGTCACCGTGCAATGCCCGGGCAAGATCACGGTCAAGGCGGCGACCAAGAGCTTTGTGGGGCCGGGGACGGAGAGTTATGCGTTGCCGCAGTTACCGCGCGCCGCTTGCAAGTCGTGCCTGCTCAACGCGATGAAACAAGGTGCCCCCGGAGTGCTGGTCTGATGCCCGTCCTTGAAGCATTGCGGGTGGCGCTTGATTCGGCTGACGCGGCTGGGCGCGTGCTGTGTCTGGTCGTTGACACCGCGTCTGCAGAGGGAAGCCACGCGCCGCTGGACCGGTGGAACGTTGTGTACCACTCGCTTTTCGATGGGACACCTGAAGAGAGCCTCCTCGAGATTGCCCCCTTGTTGATCCCGGTGAACAAGTTGGGCGCGGAGGCGCGCAACCGCGTGTTCGCGTGGGCGCAAGGACTGGCCTATGCAGCGCCTTGTTTGAGTTGGATTGAGGCAGATGTGGCGCCTGCGGCCCTCGCCGAGCATTTGCGGCGTTTTCACGTCGTGGGTTTGTCCGAGGGGCAGTCGTTGCTGATGCGCTGGTACGACACCAGGATTCTTCCCGTGTGGCTTGCCTGCTTGACGGCTGCGCAGGCGCAAGCCTTCACCGCACACGTGTCGAGTTGGGTCTATGTGGATCGCCTTGGTGAGACTTCGACGGCGTTGCTTGAGCGCCCGCCCAGTGACTTTCCACCCGCACCGCCATATGGCGAGCCGCTGGTGACACTCACGGATGCGCAGTACGGCATGTTGATCGATGCCACTGAACTCGACGTGCTGCTGAAGCACCTGCGGCAAATCATCCGCGATGAACTCAAGCGTGTACCGGCGCGCACGCTCACGCAGTTTGTCTCGACGTATCAGCAAGCTGCCATCGCTGTGGGGCTGGACGACATCGATCGGCAAGCTCAGTACCTGATGGTGGCTCTCTACACCTCGGGCAAAGGGGTCGAGCATCCGGCGTTCAGCGCCTTGATGAAGTCCCCGGCACTTGCGCTCGATGAGCTTGCCAAAGGCATACAAGACCTGCCAGATGAAGTGTGGGATGCGGGGCCTGCGTTGTGGGTCACGCATGCGTCAGACGAGCGGCGGGTTGCACAGGAACCCCTCGATGCGTGAATTGATCGCCATGTTGGCAGCCGTGTTTGTGGCGCTTGGTTGCCGCCCCAACACTGCTGGCGAGTCGTCCGCCGTTCTGTCTGCGTCCGTGCCTGCAAAGTCGAGCAAGACGGTTTCTGCCGAGCTGACGGGCTACAACCACACAGACAGAACAGTCGGGGCCTTTTATGTGAATGGTGAGTGGGGGGGCAACATCACACTTGGCACGGGCGGCGGCAAGTTTGTGTGTTGCATTGAGCTGCCTAACCCTTGGCAGGAGGGGTACACCGTCACGGTAACCTGGGAAGACCACGAAGGAAAGATGCAGAAGCGCGAGGTTCCTGTTCCCAAGTACGACCCGAAGACGCTGTCAGATTTCAACGTGCACTTTCTGCGCAGCGGCGAGATCAAAGTATTTGCGCTCCGCTTTGGTTTGAGACATCGCGACTATCCGCTGACAGGCCCAGAAGCAGAGTTGAAGCCTGGCGTGCCAATAGACAAAGTCTTTTGATTCGCGGACGAAGGCTCATCCTCACATAGGTCAAAACTAGGACTTTCTGTATGCGCACTGCGCTCATCACAATCACTGTCGCCTTTGCGTTGTTCGGGTGCAAACCAAGCGCATCGGGCGAGTCATCCGCTGTGGCTTCTGCGGCCCAATCTGCGAAATCTGGCAAAACCGTTTCCGCTGAACTGACGGGCTACAACCACACCGACAAAACAATCGGGGCCTTCTATGTGAATGGTCAGTGGGGCGGCAACATCACGCCTGGATCGGGCGGCGGATCTTTCGTGTGTTGCGTTCAACTGCCCAGTCCTTGGCTGGAGGGTTACAAGGTGACGATCACCTGGGAAGACCACGAAGGAAAGATGCAGAAGCGCGAGGTTCCTGTTCCCAAGTACGACCCGAAGACGCTGTCAGATTTCAACGTGCACTTTCTGCGCAGCGGTGAGATCAAAGTATTTGCGCTCCGCTTTGGCTTGAGACATCGCGACTATCCGCTGACAGGCCCTGAAGCAGAACTGAAGCCTGGCGTGCCGATAGACAAGGTCTTTTGATCCTCGGTGCAGGGATTGAGTCTGGGTGAACACGATTAACCAAGCAATGAGACAGGGGAAGCCATGACAGTGATCTATACGGGGCGACCTGCTCCGCTGAATGGCGAACGCAGGCTGAACGGCAAAGAAGCCGCTCAGCGTGCCAAGGCGATGAAATGTGTGCGTTCAAAGTCGACCGAGTGCCAAGGACAGGTATTCGTTGGCCTCTTTTTCGATGGAACCGGGAACAACGATCTTTGGGTCGAGAAGGGCCAGACCCAGACTCAGCGATTGCGCAACAAACACAGCAATGTGGCGCGCCTCTTTGACGCTCACCTTAACGAGCCTGAGACCGGGATCTTTCGGTTCTACATGCCAGGCGTTGGGACCCCTTTCAAAGACATCAACGACTCGACAGAGCTCCTCTACGACAACCTCGGAATGGGTTTCGGGTATCGAGGTGCGGACCGGATCAACTACGGCATCGTGTCCATACTCAATGCGGTTAGCCGTTACCTGACTGGTGGGCCTTTGTTGGGCAGAGAGGAGACAGGAGGCCTTGCAACCGCCATCAGTACGGATGCCATGGGGCCTATTTCAGTCGAAGGCGGGATTCGCTGGACGGCCTTGACGGCAGTGGAAGACAGGCTGGCTGCTCTCGTGAAGGGGCATCAACGAAAAGTTCTTCAGATCAACGTTTCGATCTTCGGCTTCTCTCGTGGCGCAGCACAGGCACGTGCCTGCGCTTTCTGGTTGAGCCAGATTTGCGAGCGACATGGAGGTGGCATGACCTTGGCCGGCATCCCCTTGCGCATCGGTTTCATGGGGATCTTCGATACGGTGGCGGCAGTTGGCATCGGTGACATCACGCCCTTCACCGATGGACACATGGCCTGGGCCGAAGACACGCAAACCATTCACCCCGCGGTCGAGGACTGCGCCCACTTCATTGCCTTACACGAGCAACGTGCGTCCTTCCCCTTGGAGGCTGCTGTGGGCAGGGGGAATGTGGGCTATCCAGGCATGCACTCCGACGTTGGAGGTGGCTATTGGCCCGGTGAGCAGGGCAAGGCGATGCCTGAATGGGGTGACTCGCCACACCTTTCGCAGATTCCCTTGATCGACATGCACTTCGCCGCCATTAAGGCGGGGGTGCCGATGATGACCATTGAAGAAATCAAAGCCGACTCGCGAGTTGCGAAGTCATTTGCAACCGACGCTCGATTGTTGAAGACCTACAACACCTGGCTTGCCAACCAGGGCGTGAAGGCCGGTGACATCCGGGCCTTCACTGAGGCACATACGCGCCACTACATCCGCTGGCGCGCTTCGCTGCACACGGGTGGGAAGGGGGGTGGCGTTCCAGCCCTCGAGTTTTTCAACCGTGCAACGCTGACTGTCGACAAGACCAAAGATCAAACCGACCTGCGAGAGGCGGATGAGGCACTTGCTTTGCAGCTCAGGTGGCTGTTGGAGCGCCGTCAAGCCAACGCAACATTCGGGGGTTATCTCAAAGAGCGGCTCAAGGACACGTTCAGGATGTCATCGCCCCTGTTGGGGACGCTCCTGATAGAGCCGGGCAAGGCACCTTTGACTGCATATGAAAAGAAGTTCATCGAGATCGCCGTCGACGGGCCCATGCCCCCTGCAGGTTGTGCAGAACTCTTCGCTGACTATGTGCATGACTCGCGTGCCGGCTTCAGGCCTTTACTCAAGAAGCACGAGTTCACTTGGATGACCGGGGGCTACTTGCGCTTTCGCCATGTGTTCAAGGAAGAGATACATGGCGAGTCGCGCGTTTACGGCTGGGCGAATGAAGGCCTGTCAGGGATCAAGGCGGCTGGTAACGCCGTTGTCGACATTTCTTGCGAACTCTGGGATGCCACCGTGGCTGCGTATGCCAAGGCGCGCAGGCATGCCGTGGCGGCGGGGCGTGCAGCTGCCAAGGCAACCACTGAGGCTTATCAAGCGGCAGAGCGAGAAGCAATCGTCACTGGCAAAGCCGCAGCCAAGGCGACGGCAGAGGCCTATGAGTCGGCGGAGAAGCAAGTCACGACCACGGGTCGCGCAGCGATGCAGGCAGCTTCAACGGCGTACCAGTCCGCCGAGAATGCCGTTGCCCGCCGCTATCAAGATGCCGAGACAGCGCTCTACAACGAGTTGACTGAGCGGTACGCCTCCGCCAAGGGAACGATTCAGGACTATTACAGCCCCGAGGCCATTCGGAAGAGAGAAAAGGAAGCGCAAGAGGCTAAAGCCCTGCGACAACAGCGTCTCGAAGCGGAGGAATACGCACGCACTCGACCAAGGTGGTGAGTGGGCTTTTCGAGACGGCCACGCGAGGACCGATTCGAATGCCGCAAGTCCCTCACAACATCTGCCGCAACCTCAACTCCACATACTGCCCCGCCTCCGGTGGCAGCGCCCCCGTCGTCTTGGCCCGCATGAACGCCTCGCGGGCTGCAGAGGACTGATCGGACGCTGAGAGCGAGATGCCCAAGCCCATCCACCACACGCCGTTGGCAGGCGCGAGCCGCAACGCCGCGCTGAACTTTTCGGCCGCTTCGGCATGCCGCCCCGCGCGCTGCAGGATCGCGGCGTAAAAACCCTGGTACTCGGCGTTGTTCGTGGCGTTGCCACTTGCGGCCTTCAAGGTGTCGGCGGCGGCGCTCAGATCTTGTCGTTCGGCTTGCAGGCGCGCGAGCATCAAGGCGAGCGTCGGTTGTTGGGGTGACAGGTTGATGCCCTCGTGCAACAAGGCCAAGGCCTCGTCGTGTCGCGACTGGCCGATCAGCAAACCGGCTTGCGCTTGCCGCGCTGGCGCGTAGCGCGCGTCTTCGCGCAGGGCGGCCATGAAGGCGTCTGCGGAGTCGTTGATCTGGCCGGCCTGGTGGGCCGTCACGCCGCGCTGGTAGTGCGCTTCTGCGCGTTCTTGCGGGGTGCGGGAGGCCATGCGTTTGTCGATGCGCGGCTCCGGCTTCGGTAACGCGAGCGCCGAGGCGGACGCCGCCAGGTCGTGTACCAAGATGGGGCGTGCCTTGGGCTCATCGCGCGGGCTGTTGATGAGGGGCGATCGCACGGTCGGTGCGGCCACGGCAAGCAGCACGGGCGCGGCGGGCGGAGTCGCTTCAACGTTGACTGCGGTTGAAACCTCTGGTGTCGTGACAGCGACAGGCAATGCGGCAACACGGGACACAACCGGAGCTGCTTCGGTCACGGGAGTCGCGGCAGCCACGCCCGCCGGCATCGCCGCCTCCGGCTTGGCCACCCGGCCTGGCCAGTGGATGCTGCCTTGCGCCACGCCACCTGCCACCACGGCCGTGGCAGTGATGGCCAAGCCCAGGCCCCAGCGGCGTGCGCGCTGCAGTGCATTCGGGGCCGTGGAGGGAAGTGATGTTTTCACGGCAGCGGGTGCCGCAGCATTCACCGCCCGGCGCTTGTCGAGGTCGCGCAACACCTGGTTGATGAGGCTCATCGGGCGCTCCCGGCGAGCCAGTTCAGCCAGCGTGGCCCGCAAGACAGTGAACTGTCGGTGTCGTGTGCGGCGGCGCGCACGTGCTGGTCTTCGACGACAGCGCCACCGGCGCCGAACACCGTCAACAAGGCCTTGTGCGCGAGGATGTTGACCAGGCGCGGTGTGCCGCCGCTGGCGCGTTGCAGCGCGGCGATGGCCGGCGCGGTGAAGACCTCGGTGCTGTCGTAGCCGGCCACGCGCATGCGGTGGTGCAGGTACTGGCGCAGCTCGGGGCGGTCCATGCCGGTGAGGCGGTAGTGGAATGAAATGCGTTGCCGCAGTTGCCGCATGCACGACAACGCAAGTCGTGCATCGAGCTCGGGTTGCCCGAGCAACACCACTTGCAGCAGCTTGCGTTTTTCGGTTTCCAGGTTCGACAGCAGGCGCAGTGTTTCCAGGCTCTTGAGCGGCAAGGCCTGGGCCTCGTCGACACACACCACCACCCGGCGGCCTTCGGCGGCCAGCGCCAGCAGTTCTTGGTTGATCGACTTGAGCAGCTGGTACTCGGTGGCGCCGGAGCCCGTCTTCAGCTCCAGCTCGTCGGCCAGGGCCAGCAGCAAGGTGGCCGGCGTGAGCAGGGGGTTGGGCAGGTAGCAGGTGACGCAGTCGTCGCCCTGGGTGGCGAGGAAGCGGCGGCACAACAATGTTTTGCCGGTGCCCACCTCGCCGGTGATCTTGATGAAGCCCTCGCCGCTGCTCGTGGCCATCAGC
>NZ_JANOCG010000001.1:0-2287 GCF_031412075.1 Rhizobacter sp. | reverse complement strand
CATCAAGACTGGCGAGATGGCGGCCACCGCGAGCTTCGAGCAGCTGGTGGAGCTCGGGCGCACCAACAAACAGCTCGACGCCAACGACCAGGGCGTCGTGCAGGTGGTCGACTGGCTGTGGCAATACGCCTTCGACCAGCGCGCGAGCGACATCCACCTCGAGCCTCGGCGCGATCTCTCCGTGATCCGCTTTCGCATCGACGGCGTGATGCACACCGTTTATCAGGTGCCGCCGGGCGTGATGAACGCGATGATCGCTCGCGTCAAGCTGCTCGGCCGCATGGACGTGGTCGAAAAGCGCCGCCCACTCGATGGCCGCATCAAGACGCGCAACCCGCAGGGTGATGAAGTCGAAATGCGCTTGTCGACGCTGCCGACGGCGTTTGGCGAAAAGATGGTGATGCGCATCTTCGACCCCGACACCACCGTCAAGCAGCTCGACGCGCTCGGTTTCGGCACCCACGATGCGCAGCGCTGGGAGTCGCTGGTGTCGCGGGCGCACGGCATCATTCTCGTGACCGGGCCCACCGGCTCGGGCAAGACCACCACGCTCTACTCCACGCTGCGCCGCCTGGCCACCGATGAGGTGAATGTCTGCACCATCGAAGACCCGATCGAAATGATCCAGCCGGCGTTCAACCAGACGCAGGTGCAATCGGCCATCGACCTCGGCTTTGCCGAAGGCCTGCGCGCGCTGATGCGGCAAGACCCGGACATCATCATGGTCGGCGAAATCCGCGACCTCGAAACCGCCGAGATGGCCATCCAGGCTGCGCTCACCGGCCACCTGGTGTTCAGCACCTTGCACACCAACGATTCGGCCTCGGCCATCACGCGCCTGGCTGACCTGGGTGTGCCGCCTTATCTCATCGGCGCCACGGTGATCGGCGTGCTGGCGCAGCGGCTGGTGCGCACCTTGTGCGCGAACTGCAAACAACCCGATGAGGTGACCAGCGCCGAGACCATCGACGAAGTGATCAAGCCCTGGCGCATCAACGGCAAGGTCAAACCCTACAAGCCCGTGGGGTGCCTGGAGTGCCGCATGACGGGCTATCGCGGCCGCGCCGGTTTGTATGAGTTGCTGAGCGTGACCGACGGCGCGATGGGGTGCATCCACCCCACACCCGACATCTCCAAGCTGCGCAAGCAGTCGCTCAGCGAAGGCCTGCGGCCTCTTCGCCTGGCCGGTGCGATGAAGGTGGCCGAGGGCCTGACCACCATCGAAGAAGTGCTGCGCTCCACGCCTGCGTGGGACGTGTGAACCGTTCTCTGAATCTCGCCTGAACGTCGTTCACCCTGCGGAACGCTACGTGTAAACCACACGCGGTGCGCAGGGTCTTGCTGCCTAGAATGAAACGCTGCAAGAAACCGCTGACAGAGCGCAATTGAGGAGCAACGCCTTGAAGATCAAGAGCGAAAAAGATTTCTGGTCCGGCATCATGTTTCTGGTGGTCGGTATCGGGTTCGCGGTGGGAGCCACCAACTACAGCATGGGCACGGGCGCACGCCCCGGGCCGGGCTACTTTCCGCTGATCCTGAGCGTGATCCTCGCCATCCTGGGGGCCATCGTGCTCTTCAAGTCGCTCACCATCGAGACCGAAGGTGGCGACCCCATCGGCGACATCGCCTGGCGCCCCTTGCTGGTGATCGTGGGGGCCATCGCGATTTTTGGCGCGATGCTGCCGCGTCTGGGCCTGTTCATCACGGTGCCGGTGCTCATCGTCATCGTCAGTCTGGCAGGTGACGAGTTCAAGTGGCGCGGCGTGATCATCA
Source organism: Rhizobacter sp. (assembly GCF_031412075.1). Classification (GTDB taxonomy): domain Bacteria; phylum Pseudomonadota; class Gammaproteobacteria; order Burkholderiales; family Burkholderiaceae_C; genus Rhizobacter. The sequence continues at coordinate 514 of NZ_JANOCG010000001.1, read as the reverse complement.
CCGCGGTGTCGCTCACGGCGTTTTCGTGGTTGATCTTTGTGGCGGGTCTGAGCCTCACCATCCCGCTGTGGCCGTCCTTCCTCGCGAAGTGACCCGGCCCCTCGACAGAACACAAGGCTGAACCATGGATCTGCTCAGTAATCTCGCGTTGGGTCTTGGTGTCGCGTTCACCATCCAGAACCTCTTGTACGCATTCGCCGGCTGCGTGTTGGGCACGCTGATCGGTGTGTTGCCCGGCCTCGGCCCGGTGGCCACCATCGCGATGCTGCTGCCCTCGATTTACGGGCTCGACGCCACCCCGGCGCTCATCATGCTGGCCGGCATCTACTACGGTGCGCAGTACGGTGGCTCGACCACCGCCATCCTGATCAACGTGCCGGGCGAGTCGTCGTCGGTCGTGACCGCGATCGACGGCTACCAGATGGCACGCCAGGGCCGCGCGGGCGCCGCGCTGGCGGCCGCCGGCCTCGGCTCCTTCTTCGCTGGCTGCGTGGGCACCATCATCATTGCCGCC